>CAYWHL010000243.1:0-2966 GCA_964457995.1 uncultured Methanoregula sp.
TAAAAAAAACTTTTTCATGATTTCCTTTTTTTTAATTGATGATCAGTTTATGAACCAGCATGTTATCATCGGTTTTAATGACCATAAAGTAGCTGCCTTTGGGGGCAAATGAGAGGTTGATCTCATATTCCCTTGCTGCACGATATTGTTCGCTGAAGATAACCCTGCCATACCTATCCTGGACAGTGATCTCCGGCATCCCGGTTATAGTCTGCGAAGGGATGATCCTGACGATTCCTGTCGTTGGATTTGGATAGATCAGGAGAGCGCTCCCGGGAAGGTCGTCCAGTCCAATTGTCGATTTATCCTGGTTCACCGTAACAGTTTGTTCAGGCAGACCCTCAACAGTCACCGTTATATTGGCTATACGGGACTGATAGGAGATATTTTCAATATATTCGGCCACGATCGTCCCGTTCCCGCTGCCGGAAGTGGTAACCGTACACCAATTGGCATCGCTAATGGCCGACCAGTTTGTATTTGAGGTAACGGTAAACCCGGTTATTCCGGCCGGCGCTGCCACCTGCTGGGTGGCGGGAGTGACCGATAGCATGGGGAGCAGGCATCCTGCCACCTGAAGGGCTTTCTCCAGCACCTCGTCCCTTCCCTGCCTGATTCCTTCCGGGGTAATATAAACCACACTGTCAGGGACAATCCCAATGCGTTGTGTACTGTCTCCATTTGGATAATAGACTCCCAGCGATGTAAATAAGGTTAAGAATTCCTGGCTAAAATAAAAGGAGGTAACATCGCCATCTGCACCTGCAGTTTGGCTGCCAATGACCACGGAGTTCGGCATGGCTCTCAATATCATGCAACTGTACTCTGCCTGGCTGAGTGTCCTCTGGTTACATAAGATGATCACTTTCCCGGAATAACTAAACGGATTGCCATTGTAACCCAGGAACAAATCGAACCAGGAATATGTTCCGGGGTACCCGGTATTCGGAATTGATAACCTGGTGCAATGAATCCTGGCCGGATACAAATAATCAGCAATATCCCACGCTGTGCCATTCGGATAATTCCGGATATCGAAAATTATGGCAGATGTATTGATGAGGTTAAAATACATGGAATCCACATCCGCAGACATTAATTTCCCCATGTTGACATACCCGACATTGCAGTTCCATTTCTTGAATTTCACGTTTTTCAATGTGTCGTTTGGGTACCAATTGTCAGCGAGCTGATAATTCCTGTTCATCAATTTGGTGCGATTATCACCAAGACTGTCTTTATATACCATCTGTACCTGCGAACCATATGACCCACGAAGCAGATAGCGACACATGAATCTTCTGAATACGGAAGGATTCCCGGCTGATATGAAGGGCCGGAGGCTGTCTTCCAATTGATCTGTACTCATGCTATCTATGGAAACAATCACATCTCCTTTGGATAACTCCCCATAGCCAGAGGTCACCACGACATAGCCGTTTGGAGTGTGCCTCAAAATCAGGTTAGGGCTATAATTGCCGTATAGTGAATAAGCGGTGCTTGATGTGCCTTCCACATGCGCATCATTCAATGTTGCCGTAATTTTTTTTATCGTTTTATAAAAACTACTGTAATCAGAAGCTTCTGCCATGGCCAAAGCATGGTTGAATAGTGTGCTGTCCCAGGGGAGATCCAACACATAATTGTACGGATTGAAATAATTGATAATGTTCCAGTATTTGAACAGAATAAGCAGCCGGGTGAATTCATTCGGATAGTTGGTATATGCATTGCTGTCGATCATCGGATCATCAAAAGGAAACCAAAGCCATCCGTGAGGTCCGTAATCGGTAACCCAACAACCTTGGTGAGGCCTGAAGTTATTTCTGATTGTATCCAGGGCTACCTTCACATCCGCACGAAAAACCGGATCGTTGATCCATCCGAAATTGAGATTCCGTTTCAGTTCCGGGGACAGGGTATCGGGAGAGGGGGTTGTGGCAATATCCATGGTACCTGCAGCAGTCAGCATCGACGCAAGCGCGTCGTTAAAATCATCGTATGTAACGGCATTTTTTATACCAGGAAGGGAAACCGTCAAAACACTATCCCAATCTACCTGGCAAATGGATACCCGGGAATGGTAGTATTTCACGAATCCCCATACTTTACAACTGTAATAGAGTTTCTGCCGGTAGGTTGGATCACCAGTTAGCGTGATATCAGCTATCACCTGAGTATGAAAAAAAAGTAGAAGAAAAAATGATCCGTAAAATATCAATGGCGGTTTCATAAGCAGAATTATTTCCAGATCAGGGTGATCTCTTAATATATCATAAATTACACCATTTAAAGTTTTTAAAGATACGACATTTGTTAGGGGAAACCATGAGCTTTTACTGAATATTTTTAAAATGTAAGAAATCAACAAGGGCAACACCGTTCTACTGAGTGAACGGTCTTGTTGGGTGAGTGAAAGGCGGATGCCGGATGCAAGATGAATTAAGGATGAAGACTGTGGACTGCCAACTGACTACAGCAATCCTGCGTTTCTCAGGATCTCAGATAGTTTGGGCTGGGTTCTGGCATAATCGATCAGCACGGAAAGGATTTTTTGATCTTGCTTCTTCAATGGCGCCAGGGAGAGTTTGCGGTCCCAGAAGGCGAAACCGAAGACGCTGATCATCATCGTCGTAAAGATGCCAATGATGGCCCAAAGGAAATTAAAGAGTTGGTCAAAGCGTTTGTCCATAGCCTCAAACCGCTGATCTACGGCTTCGAACTTGGTATTCATTTCATTCTGCAATGCTTCAACCTTTTGCTCTGTCCGGATAATACGGTCGCGGTCGTCGAGAGTAAAAGGGATCTCTTTCACTTCTGCTTTTACCAAAACAGGAAGTAGCAATAAAACAATTCCAAATAATTTTTTAGGTGCTTTCATTTTTTCACGGATTAAAGTTCGCCACTTAATCCGGTTTAGGATACAAAGGTAATACAGTATCGTAGAAAAGTTTTCAACAACATGA
>CAYWHL010000244.1:0-2938 GCA_964457995.1 uncultured Methanoregula sp.
ATGTTGTCCTATACAAATTTTTAGTCACAACCACAAGTATTTTTTACACATTTTTTTGTTTTGGAGTCCGGCATCTGGTAGTTGAATTTTTTTGTCAGGTTGCCGAGCTGGTATAAAAATTACAAAATCTGAAAGAGATGCCAGAGTGACATGACGGTTGTGCAGGACGAGCATGCAATTGTTTTAACGGCTCTATGGATCGGCACCCTGAATGATACATTATGTCAATAAAACGCTACCGGCACCTGGTGTGCCTTGTTTCCGGGCCGTGAAGGATCGCAGGTATGCATCCTCCCGGAACGGATCTGTCCGGTTATCCTTTTCGTGCAACAGTGACTATGAATGTCCTGTTTTTGTAAACCACATCGACATCGGAAAATCCGCACGCATTCAGCCACTGGAGCTGTTCTGATAGTTTATCGTTCCGGTCAAGAGTATCGCGTCGCCCAATGATTTCTGCATGTTTTTCTTTGTTCAGCGGGCCGTTTTGGAGAAAATCGTTCCAGTAATCCATATATTTTTTGCGGAAATACGTAGTCTCCCCATCAGCCTGATCTGCATTGATGAACAGCCCACCTCTCTTCAGAGCAGAAAAAATTCTTCCAAAGAGCCGGCGTTTGTCTTTTTGGGCAAGGTGATGGATCGAGAGTGCGGAACAGATGATATCGTACTGTCCGGTTAACTCTGACCTGCTGTAATCACTGACAATATACCGGATATTTACCTGACCGCAAAACCGCTGCCGGGCAACCTTTAGCATATTCTCGGAAATATCCAGCAGGGTCAGGTGTGCATCAGGGAATTTCTGGAGCAGGAGTGCACTCAACAAACCCGTTCCTGCCCCGATGTCAAGGATTGCCGGCTCATTGGCCTGGCTTTCTGCAGCCCAGATTGCAGCACCATAAAACAACCGCATCTCAGGGATGATGTGTTCCCGCTGGGAATCGTATTCTGTTGCAATAGCATCGAATGCCTTTTTTATATGTTCCATCATGAATTCCTGCTTATCCCAATAATGCAAAATCGCTCCTGGATACTTTACTTTTTGCTCATGAGACACAAAAAAATATTTCACATGTGATCTGGAAGAGCTCTTATTTTTGTTAAAAAAAGAATCATGAATTTGGTTTACGTACTCTCAGCATCAAATAATACGAGCTTGGACTGGTATGTCCCATCAATAAAATCAACCTGACGCATCTTTGCCTGCTCGCCTTCGATCTGCAGAGGATAGCACCCAGTAAGACAGCCTATGCAAAGATTTTCCCGGTCAAATCCAATTGCTTCAATCAGCGCAGACAGCGAGACATGATGGAGAGTTGTTGCAGTAATACTGTGCCTTACCTCTTCCTCGATCTTGTTGCTTGCGATCAGCTCTTCTCTTGTGGGCATATCAACACCCAGGTAGCACGGAGCTTTGATTGCCGGTGAACCGATACGCATATGGATTTCGCGTGCACCTGCTTCCCGCATCATGGTGATAATTCTGCGCGAAGTGGTTCCCCGCACAATACTATCATCGACAAGTACCACTGACTTATCCTTTAAGTGCGCCGGGATAGGATTGAGTTTTATTCTTACTGCTTTTTCGCGCTCCTTCTGGGTCGGCATGATGAACGTGCGTCCCATATACCGGTTCTTCATCATAGACTCAACAAACGGGATCTTTGAACGTTCCGCGTATCCGATAGCATAAGCTGTCCCCGAATCAGGAACAGAACAGACAGAATCCGCAACAACAGGATTCTCTTCATAGAGTTTTTGCCCGATTGTTCGCCGGACATCATAGACAAGGACACCATCAATGACTGCGTCAGCACGCGCAAAATAGATGTATTCAAAGATGCAGTGCGCACGCTTACCTGCAATGGCTATCTGGTTGCACTTAATTCCATCAGCGTCAATCCTGATGAGTTCCCCGGGACACACGTCCCGCATGAATTTCCCGTTCAGGGCATCAACAGCCACGCTTTCGGACGCAACCATGTACCCGTTATCCGTCTTGCCGATACAGAATGGCTTTATACCTAACGGGTCCCGGAAGGCATAGATGATTCCGTCAATCATCATCACGACGGAATAAGAGCCCCTGAGTTTCCGCATGCAGCGGTTAACAGCATCCTCAACACATCCGGTATTACCAATTTCATCAATAAGGATCTTCGCTATGATCTCCGTGTCACTCGTCGTGGTGAAGATCTGGCCTGCCTGCTCATATTCAGATCTGAGTTCTGCAGTGTTTACAAGGTTGCCATTATGGACAATTGAGATAAAATGATCCTTAAACTGGAAATTGAGGGGCTGGATATTCTCAGGCAGGTTTGACCCGGTCGTCGGGTAACGGACATGTCCGATCCCGGTATTACCTTTCAGGTCATTTAAAATAGCGGGGGAAAAAACATCGGCAACAAGCCCCTGTCCCTTAACTTTATGGAGGTCCGTGCCGTCATAGGTAGAGATCCCGGCGCTTTCCTGGCCCCGGTGCTGGAGGGCGTACAGGGAGTAATAAAGCTGGATGGATACACCGCCAGCATCGACGATGCCAACGATACCACACATGATGCAACTCTAATGCGTTGGAATTTTTGGTCTCTTTGCGGTCCACTTGTAGCTGCGCATTTTGGAGCTTCTGCCAAAACCGCAGGCAGAACATTGTTTTTTCTGGGCGTGAAATGAAATATGTCCACAGCGCCGGCAGGCGACATGGGTAAATTTGTTCATTTTTCCCATTGATGGAGTGCCTTTTGACATGTTACTTCACCTTATTGTTCCAGTGATGGGGAGATATAAATTACATTATCCCCGCGAACGATGAGCGTACCTACCTTCTGAACCTGTCCATTCTCCACTTCCTCCGCCTTATCAAGCACGAGGTTCATATGAACATCATATCCCTGGAGAATGCCCCTGATTTCTCTCCCGCCTTTGAGAGATACAA
>CAYWHL010000245.1:0-2931 GCA_964457995.1 uncultured Methanoregula sp.
GTGAATCCTGCTCCGAGGACTCATCGATCCAGCAGGTGAGCATCCGGTTCATTACCTGATCGTCACCGGTTCCTTCCTTCTTTGCAATCCACCAGACACACCGCTCGGGAATCGTACAAACCCGCGAGGTCAGGTCCTTAGTTACGGTCGTATGCGTGATAGGTTCGTGAAAGTTCGAGGTTGCGGACTTCAGGATTTCCTGGATGCCGTCCGAGAGCTCGGTGTCATCACTCATCAGCACGGTCCGGGGCTGGAGATCTTTCATGTAGTAGAGGGCTTTGTTACTCACCGTGCCTTTTACCTTGTATCGTTCCGGCACCTGCCGCATCATCTTTTTGAATGCGTGGGTCTTGCCCTTGCCGGAATCACCGGTCACGGAGAGCCGGGAGCATCTTAGCGACATGCGGTCAGGGTTTGATCGCGCCAATCTTTTCTTCATCATAGAATAGCACAGCACCGGGTGAACTGACCAGACACTTTCCCTCTCACTCTTCCCCAATTTCCGGATTTCATGTCGACATCCGACAAGAGACCTCTCCAATCAGACCCCCAAAACAAGCCTTCCTTTCACTTTCCACCCCCATCAGCCCATCTGACAAGCGATCTGCCCTCCAATTGAGCCCAATTGAGCACTTTTTAGAGCCAGATTTACGCCATATACAGCCGAACGGGGCGCACATTGAGGTTTTCTCAAAAGATATAGCTCCATTTTCCGTGAATTAGACACTTTTTTAAGAGCCGGGACTGACAATCGTTCCGGAGTCTCCGACGGAGAAGTGGGTTTATTGAGGCTACACTCATCCCCCCTCTCCTCTCACTTCCGGATAATCCCCCATTTTCACGTCGTTGTCCGACGAGAACCTTCTCCAATCAGACCCCCAAAACAGGCCTTCCTTTCACTTTCCACCCCCTTCAGCCCATCAGACAAGCGATCGGCCCTCCAAAAGCGTCTGTTAGCGTACATTTCGGAGCCTGAAATATGCCGAATTACGTCTAACGGGGCTCATTCTGAAGTTTTTTTAAAATGCGTGTGCCGGAATTGGGTGGTTTTGTGCCGGAATTCGTACCCGGACCACTTTCCGGATAGAGGGTCTCCGACGTAGAAGTGAGTTGAGCGGTGTGCAGGTTTCCTGTGATGCGGTAGCCAAATCAATAAAAATACCTCATGAGAGAAGTCTGGAACTGGCAAGGATATCTATGTTCACAAAAAATGAACAACGATTAAATAGTGAACATACCGAATAAGATATTATGTTCACAAAAAAAGAACAGCCATTGAATCGTGAACATGGCCCGGATCTGGTAGCAAACATATTTTCGAAAAAAGCCACCGACATCCTACGCGTTCTGCTTGTCAACTATCCAAAAACCTGGGCGCTCAGGGATTTGGCAAAAGAATCCGGCACAGCTTTGGGATATACCTCACGGGTATCAAACACGTTGATCAGCCAGCGTCTCGCGCTGCGTGCTTCTGCCCGGTCGGAGCTGAAGATCATGGCTCCGGAAGATTTGCTCAAACGCTGGGCAACTTTTTCCCACTTTGGTGCAAATACCGCGTTTGTTGAATACTACACCAGTGAACAGGATATTTTAAAATTTTTGAGCAGACTAAAAAGGCAAAAACCCGGGAAGTATGCATTGACCGGCCTTGCCGGCGCACTGCTTGTTGAACCATTTGTCAGACCGACAAACACGCATATGTACATCCTGAAGGGATCTGATTCAGGGGAACTGGCACACGATCTGGACCTTATGCCTGTTGAAGAGAACGGAAATGTAAAATTTGCCATTGCTCCCGGTAACGGAATTTTTTACGGCGCACAGGAGATCGATGGCATAAGGGTAGTTTCAGACATTCAGCTCTACGTTGATCTGTATAACTATCCCGCCCGGGGCAGGGAAGCAGCTGATGAACTGTGGAAGAACATTCAAAATCGCTGGGATAAATATCAGGATTAAGAATCATGTACTCGCGCGAAATCACAGAAACCTCAAAATCTGCACTCCTTAAGCTTGGCCTCGCATTGCACACGTACCGGAACGATATGGTGCTGTCAGGAGGATGGGCTCCTTACTTTATTACTGAGAACTTTTTCGAGCACTGCGGAAGTGTCGATATCGATCTGGTCTTAAAGACAACAATCCTGCCCAAGTATGAAAGTATCAGAAAGATTGTCACCGATCTTGGATATGTTGAGGAAAACCACTTCAGGTTTGAAAGAAAAATAAAATCCCCGCTTGACGGGAATTATTATTTGATTCATATCGATTTCCTCTGCGATAAATGCGATCTCGGCTATCATTTCAGGGTCCAGCCCGATCTGGAAGCGTTCATGTTTGAGGGTGCCGATATCGCTTTTGATTTTAATTTTTTAAAAACGATTGAAACAACACTCCCTGAGAACGGTGTCGACAGTACAGTTTTTAAAATTCTTGATTTAGCGGGATCGATAATTTTGAAAGGTCAGGCACTGGGTAACCGGAAAAACCTAAAGGATGCATATGATATTTTTGCGCTGACTCATTACGATGGCGGACCAGAACAGGCAGCCCATTACTTTAACCAGAATTTCGCACGGGAAGGAATCTCCAGTGAGAAAAGAGAACTTACAAGGAATTCACTTTCGGTGATACAGAAAAAATTCCGAGATGGAACTTCTGCGGGCTCTTTTGGTGTTGAAACATTTTCAGAATCCAGATACAAGCGATCAATCGTAGCTGCCCAAGTGAACAAATTCCTGGAGAATGTGAAATCGGTTTAGTTCATTTTATTGTGTCCGTTCATTCCATCCGCTCCTCACCGGTTGGGCTGAAAGGACACTATTTTTAAAACGAGTGGCACGATCCCGATCGTAAATAACAATACATATATTCCTTTTTTCACCAACTATTGTACTGCCGTGAGAGGAGGGTTGGATGAAGACTGAGGTC
>CAYWHL010000246.1:0-2916 GCA_964457995.1 uncultured Methanoregula sp.
GAGATCATAGATCCCTTTTCCCATAAATGATCCTTCATGAAATGCATCCTGGTACACATCGGAAACCGAACGGGTGTAGGGATCAATACCCGGCTCACCACCAAAGAGGGATGCAAAATATGAAATGCCAGGTTCTGGCATAGAGAGTGCGACACGTGGCTGGAGAATCCCGTATCCTTCCCGGATCACCCGGGTTCCGGGATCTGGTACTGGCCGGTTGAGCGGGTGAGCGATCACGCCGATAAGCCGTTTAGCACTATCCCGCGGGAGTTGTGTGTCGGTATCCAGGGTGATGACATAGGTGATCCCGGCCAGGCACTCCCGATCGCCCACGATACGGGAGAAGGTGTTGGTCCCTTTTTCAGATATGAGGGCATTGAACGCCCCGAGGATCCCCCGTTTCCTCTCATATCCCATCCAGACCCCTTCACCTGCATTCCATGTCCGGGAGCGGTGCATGAGGAAGAAGGTATCCGGCTTCCCGCTCCGGTATCTCGTGTTCAGATCAACAATGCCGGCTGCAAGCAGATCGACTAACCCGGCATCTCCGGGAAGCTCCCGGGTATCTGCGTTCCGTACATCAGTCAGCAGGGCAAAAAACAGGTTATCGTCACGGTTTGCCAGGTACCGGATCTCAAGTGAGTCCAGGAGTTCCGGAACATCTCCAGGTCCGGAGAGGACCGTCGGGATTATAACGATGGTTTTTGCCTCCCCGGGTATACCTTTTGCATAGTCCATCTTCGGGAGCACATCCGGAGGGATCAGAAGAGTAACAACCCAGTTGATAACCGCCAGTGCAGCCTGGCTGACCGGAAACAGGAGAAGACAGAAGAGTGGCAGGCCTACAAACCAGTCAAACGCGATAAGATGTATATACCCAAAATACGCCGCGATGAACGTGATGAACAGGACGCTGCAGAAATACAGAAAAAGGAGATGAGCAAATCCTGATCTTTTGATCTGATCGAACAAGGAAGGATGAAAGGAGAGTGCATCTTCAAGTGCGTCTCTTCCACTGTCTGTCAGGTAATATCCAACATGAGATTCCCGGGCATTTCCGTCTTCCCTGACCCGGCTCTCATGGGCAAGTTCCACCGCTTTTTTTGCAACCTCATCTTCCAGGAAACCTCCTTTTTTTGCAATCTCCTCAATACTGTGCCGGTACCGGTCGCGGGTTTCAAAGTCCATTGCTGCATATTCATCCGCAGGATCACTCCGGAGGGTTTGTTCGACAAGACTCAGGCGCTCTACGAACTCACGCCAGTCCATCGTATCAAGGAGACGAAGGCTGTTTATGCTGTTCCCGAACGACACCTGATCCGCAGCCTGGCTCTGCGTCTCGGTATTGATCATCTGCTCAATGGTCAGGTTTCTCTCTGAAAGTCTCTGTTCTATCCAGTTGAGGGGGAGTAAGCATGCCCCGGATCGGCCCTGCAGTTGCCGGGCCATTTCCGTAACAAAAGCACTGGTCATGGGGGGTTCTGATCGGGCCATATCTGCGATAATCAGGATCAGGCTCTTGGGGTCTTCCCGTGCAGCTTTGGTCATCCGCTCCACCCAGTAGCCCGCGGAGTCGCGGTCGCGCCGGTTTACCGAGATGATATCGGCAATCCTTCGCAGGTTCTCTATCAAAGAGAGCCGGAACATGATGGGGATGGCCCAGAGCTCCCCGAGCAGCAGAGGTGAGACGCTCTGGTATGCATCGATAAATTCAAAGAGGACCTTCGTATCAATCCTCCCGTCATTATGAGCCACGAATTCCCGGGCAATATGATACACCCGGGGGAATCCTTCAAGAGGTCCATTTGCAAGGTGAGGAAGCTCTTTACTGTACGCCTGGGGAAGGTGGCGACGGGCGGTCCTGATCTGTTCCTCAACAAGGTAGAAATTATCTAACAGCCATTCCCCTGCCGGGGCAATCCGGCGGTTTGTCTCGACGGCGGCGTTCAGCACCTCGTGAATTTTCAGCAGGACCTTCTCGTTTTCAGCAAGTCGTGGGAGGAGGCGATCCTGCCCTTTCCAGGTCTCTATCCGGTACGAGCAGGCGGTCTCCTTTGCATGCTGGGCCAGATGGTCCCTGCTGTAGAGTTCATCCCGGATAGGGTCGGCATCGATCTGCCGTATACACTGTTCCTTGTAATCTATTTTTCTTTTGAATGCAAACCTGTTCCACAATTCTTACTGCCCCGGGTAATTTCTGTTTAATCTCCTGGTTAACCATTCAATGAGAAAGACACCCCGGATTATTCTATATTATGGGTGGGGATATCAGGATACACTCGATAAAAAACTGAGTGGTCTCTTACATGACTTTCAGGCAAATTAATACTTTGGTCGTGTCAAAAACCGGCTGAATTTCAGAAAACATTCTGTCGGAAACACGAGTCCTCCTTCACTACCAAGACCTTAACCGGTCTCATTACGGTGACGGGTAAGTAAGGATGGTAAATCAACAAATATCCTTTTTAATAAATATCAGGTGACGGGTTAGTGAGTGTAATGGCTCCAGGAAATGCTAACCTTTTTAAAAAACCTTCACATTGCGATTCTGTGGCATTTTATGAGGGGGGTGGTACGTTTCGATGCCGGATGTGAAAACCTGTTACGAGAGATTACCTTGAAATCACATTAATCTCAACCATCAAACTTTATTGGGCAGAAGACCATGTTACAATGCGAACCGTGCGAGATATGGGAACCCTAGAACTCCTGCGAGGTGAGAACTGTGTACGTGCTCTGCAAAAAAAACGTGTACATTGATATATAAAAAATTTTGAACAACGAAATCAACGAGGGTCATTTCATACTTTCATTTTTAGAATATACCTATGACAAGAATTTAGTATGTTCTATTTTGTTTTATTTTTCCGCCGCCTCAGGACAAACCTCCGCAAACCGGCAACTCAGACACTCGCG
>CAYWHL010000247.1:0-2886 GCA_964457995.1 uncultured Methanoregula sp.
GCTTTTTGCTCAGATAATTCACGGTGCGGCTGGCAACACTGGGTGCCGCATCATCGGATGTGTCATACTGGACCGGGGGCATTCTGGCTACCCGCCCTGATTCTTTTTGCGAAAATGCACGGGCCTGTTTTTCATGGGCCTTTTCGATCTTTTTGAATTCCGCAGGTCCGATCATCGACTCTATGAGCGAGTTATCAAAATCTTCAAGACGTTTTACGAGGGGCGACTCTTCATTGATCGAGTAGAGCCAGGTGCGCCCCTCTTTCCGTATCTTCACCATTCCCCGGTCAGAGAATTTCTTCATGGCTTTTGATATCGACTGCCTTGTCAGCTGAACTTCATCAATCAGTTCGACCATCCCGAATTCGATCCCGTACATGGGTAGCAGGAACTGCAACAGCCGGGTCTCGCAGGTGTCGCCAAATAATCCCTCAAACGGTTGTTTCATTATTATCACATTTTTTTATGATGCCGGAACGTGTTCGTCATCACGGGCACATTTTTTTGTATCTATAGATTTTTCTTTCCAAGATGTTTGCAAACAATGTATAAAATTGTTGTTAAAAAAAGTTAACAGAACTGGTACGGTCAATCCAGATGATAGACCCTGCCGCCACCAAGGGGAGTGACATTCAGTCCGTGGTTTTTCAGGACGGAATATACTTTGCCAAGGTCAAGAATGTGATATTTTGGCTCGTCTTTCTTAATGACTGCGATGTATCCATTATTTTTCAGGTTTGAGATGGCGTCGTCAAAGTCCTGATCGTATTTCTTCCGTAGGATTTTCTTGAGTTTTTCGCTGTGATATCCGGCATCGATTTTAAAATTTTTGTTACGGTAAAGAATGTATAAAATCTGGATCTCCATGCCGGTCAGATCACATGGCATGAGGAGTTGTATGCATTGATCTGTTATATAGGGGAATCATTTTCTGAGGGAACTTTCGCGTGGCTCTCCACCCCCGACGCCGCTTAGAGTAGAGAGGAGGGCTTCGATAGTTGAGGTGAGATGGATGCCTCATCGGTACTCGGATCGCATGAAAATCCACACAAAAGGATTTTATCTCGTGCTATAAGATCAGTGTATGCCGGCCTATTATTTCGCTATAGAAGGATATCACACCGGGGAAAAACCCGATCCCGCGACTGATACATTAATCACCATCCAATACCAGAAGATCGATTTGACCTCCGGTGAACCGCTGGAGAAGTTAACGATTCTCAAAGAGTGGGAGAGTTCCGAAAAAAGTACCGTGACTACGTTTTACAACCAGTTTTTCAAGCCTGAAGTCCGGGTCACGCATTTTATTCCGGTGGGGATAAATCTCGATTATGCCTATGAGATGATCATCGCGAAATGCAAAAAATACAATCTGCCGCCGGTTACCAGTCACCAGTTATATTACGAGCGACCCCGCCTGGATCTCGGGCCAGTCCTCGTTCTTTTAAATGATGGCCGGTTTGCCGGAGCCCGTCTCGATATGTTCTCATCGAAAAAATCCGATGCCGGTCGTATCAACAAGTGGTATGAAAAGAAGGAATTCAAACCGATCGAGCACACGCTCCGGGATGAGGCAGAGTCCTTTCTCAAACTGTTCCAATACCTGAGCAAATATAAAACACGGCTGGGGATTGCAAGAAAAGGAAAACCAGCCCACGGGAAACCTGAACAAAAGACACTCCCCGTCAATCCGGAAAAAGCACTTCCTCCTCATCCAGAATCCCCGGCACCATCTATCGGGACACCAAAGAAACAAGCAGATACGAGAAAACCTGCTCACCAGAAAAGTTCGACACAACTCGCAAAAGCTGAACCACGGTCTCCCCGGAAATCTCCTGCGCAAACAATATCCCCTGATCAGCAATCTCCCGCACCTAGTAACCAGCTCCTCAAATATACGCCAACGAAAAAGAATGACGGGAAAAAGTACCGGTAGGAATTTTCGTTTCACTTTTTTTAGTAATACCGGTTTCAAGCGGAGCCACCCAGTTCACCGCTAAACGCCCTCGAAGAAACCTTTGTTTTCTTCTTATGCTTCCAGCGTCCCGAGCTGGCCACAAAACCCCCTCTGCTTCATCCCCTCAGACAACCCTACGATCGCTATTCCCGATGCCAGTTGCGTAGGGGGGAGGGCTTCGATGATTGCGGGGATATAGGCGAACTGCTGCTGGAGGGAGAGCGGGGGAACTGATGAATCCTCATTTTTGATATTTTTTAAACCGCAAAACATAACGTCACAGCATTTAAAGAAATCATATTCTATCGGTACCGGTCTTAGCATCAATGACATACGAAAGCGAATGGGTTACCCGGAAAAAACGGATTGATCCCCAGCTGAAAGCTGCGGGCTGGTCCATCACGCACTATCAGGCCGGGATGGATCTTTCCCGGTTCGACAAATATGCTCTTGAAGAATTCCCTACTGAAAACGGCCCGGCAGATTATGCTCTCCGTGTTGACGGGAAAATTCTGGCCGTCATCGAAGCAAAAAAAGTAACCCGTGGTCCTCAAGGAGTCCTCACACAAGCAAAACGTTATGCAGAGGGTCTGAGAAATAATCCGTTCAATTTTGACGGAACACATGTTCCGTTCCTCTACTCGACTAACGGTGAAATAATTTTTTTCCATGATGTACGCCACCGGCTAAATCTCTCCCGGGAAATTGCGAAGTTTCATACCCCCAATGCACTTGTCGAACAGCTGAACCGGAATAATGAAGTGGCCTGCTACAATTTACGGCAAAGGCCGAATGATCACCCGCGCCTCCGGCCCTATCAGATTGAAGCAAATATCGCCATTGAGAATGGAATCGATTCCCGAAAACGAAATATGCTCATCGCAATGGCAACTGGTACCGGGAAAACCTTCACGATGGCAAACGTGATC
>CAYWHL010000248.1:0-2867 GCA_964457995.1 uncultured Methanoregula sp.
GCGGCATGCACATTCTCGAGCAATATGTAATGCCAACTCTGGATGAAAAAAATGAAACCACGCATCTCCTTTTTGTATCCAACGAGGTTACCAGTCAACGCAGGAACCAGCAGGAACTGCAAAAGAAGATGGATGAAGTTGCTTCCCTCAAACTCCGGTCGGACATTATCGTCAATCAGAATCCCATGCCAATCATGCTTATGAATACAGAGTTCAAAATCATCCAGGTAAACGATGCATATATCGCTCTGACCGGTCTTTCCAAAGACCGGCTTATTGGCATGAGCGCAAAAGATTTCAAGATTCTCGAACAGCATGGCGAAGGGTTAAAAAAGGTCACCCGGGAACAAAAAAGAAGCTTTGGGGAGATCAAAATTGAATTTCCGACTGGTACCCGCATCCTCAGCCAGTATGGTATTCCGATGGTTGATCCAAAAGGGATTCTCCAGGCCATCGTGTGTGTGTATAACGACATAACGACACAGCGCGAGCAGGAATTAAAAATCAAAGAGATGATGAATGAGGCAAGAGCTAATGCCGATCTCCTTACCGCGAGTGCCTCTGAACTCCAGATGGCTCTTTCAAAGATTGCTGGAGGCGATCTTACCTACAGGGTCAGCATCGATGAAGCTGATCCACTGGTTAAGCTTAAAGCGGACTATAATGCAGCAGTGGATTCCATCAGGAGCGTATTATCTGATCTGATGCAGGCAATGTTCAAACTTGATGCCACGATCAACGATACCATCAAAAGTACAGAGGAAATTGCTAAAGCGACTGAGCGGGTGGCAGTCTCGTCCCAGAAAGCGGCTGATAATTCGAAACTGCAGATCACGAATGTTGAAAAAATTTCGACTGATATCTCAGATATCTCTGCATCCATCGAAGAGATTTCCAGCACTTCCCATGAAGTAATGACTCATGCTGAAAAAACATCCAGAGAAGGTGCGCAGGCAGCAGATATCGGTAAGGTTGCTACGACCAAGATGCAGAATGTGGAGCGGATATCCAAGCAGAGCGTAGATGATATCACCGGACTCAACGAACAGATGCGGGCGATCTCAAAAATTGTGAATCTTATTACTGATATTGCCAACCAGACCAACCTCCTGGCACTCAATGCGGCAATTGAAGCTGCACGGGCAGGTGAACACGGCCGAGGTTTTGCCGTAGTTGCAGGTGAAGTCAAGAATCTTGCCGGTGAATCCAAGAAAGCCAGCAGCCAGATCGAGAACCTCATTAAAAGTATTCAGGCAAAGAGTGAGCAGACATCGAACTCAATGAAAAAATCTTTTGAAGAGATCAAAACGGGTATCGAAAGTGTCAACAAGACTGTCGATGCACTCAATTTGATCATTTCTGAGGCAAATATTGTGTCGCTGGGTGTTACCGAGATCACAAAGGCAACAGAAGACCAGGCACACGCAACCAACACGCTTATGACAAGTATCGAATCCGTGACCTCCCTGACAAGGGATAACCAGCAGCGCATGGAGGATATGGCGGCTCTTGCAGAAGAGACCAGCGCCTCGACAGAGCAGATTGCAAGCGCATCGGAAGAGCTCGCTGAGTTGGCAAATCACAGCCGGAAGATGATGGAGAAGTTCCAGCTGAACTGATCAGGGGATACGTCTCCTTTTTATTCAATTATGGAAATCACCTGATAGTAGCAAATCCCTCTTAATTATTGATATCAACAAGGATACTCCGTACATACCATGGATGATTTTGCATTGCTGAAAAGATATATCGGACAAACACTGGCTATCCAGTGTTCAAGTTATAAGGAAGACTATATCAAACGCAGGGTTCTTTCGAGGATGCGCTCGACCAGTTGTCCGACATTCGATGATTATCTTAACTATCTGATAGCGAACCCCCCGGAACTGGAAAACCTGCGCAACGCACTCACCATCAACGTCACGGAATTTTTCCGCGATAATGATGTTTACGATATTGTGAAAAAAGAGATCCTTCCTGAATTATTCAGACAAAGAAAACAACTGCGTATCTGGTGTGCGGGATGTTCAACAGGGGAAGAGCCATTCTCTCTTGCCATGATACTCACCGATATCATGGCGCAGAACCCAAAGATCTCTGCCCAGATCTTTGCCACAGATATCGACAAGGTTGTGCTCACAAAAGCTCAGGAGGGCATCTATACCCCAAAGGCTGTAGTCAAATTATCTGAAGCGCAGATCCACCGCCATTTTACAAAACTCCCCGATGGGAATTATCAGGTAAAACCATATTTAAAAGAGCTCATACGGTTTCGCCCTCATGACCTGATGAGCGGGGTTCCCGTTTCGCGGTGGCTTGACCTTATCATCTGCCGGAACGTTACCATCTATTTCACTGAAAAACAGAAGGATGAACTGGCAAGAATGTTTCATGCTGCACTCGTGTATGGCGGTTTCTATATTATTGGTAAAACAGAATTCCTGGGCCGTCAGGTTGAGAGCCTGTTTGTATCATACAATTCCCTCCAGAAAATTTTTACAAAAAAGGATTGAATTTTTTTTATAAAAAAAGCACTTCATTGGATTTTTCGGCTGTCGTCTTCCTTTGGACCCCGCTCAAATCCTTGTATCAGGTGGCGCTGCATCTCCTTTCGTGCTTTTCGCAGATTTAACTGGTTATATACGGTGAAGAAATTAATGCCGATGATAACAATAACGAGGAAAAGGCTCACCCAGAGCATCACTCCCTGTACAGAAAGGAAGGCCGCCCAGAGGAGTCCAACAAACGAGATCAGGTAAAACATGATCCAGGTCCGAAGTTCCGGGATCTCCATGTGGATCTCATAGTGATGGATCACATAATAAAATATCCGGCACGATTTCCTCGTGAAGGTACCCGGATATTCG
>CAYWHL010000249.1:0-2864 GCA_964457995.1 uncultured Methanoregula sp.
GTCATCCGCTGCATCATGGCAATGTCAAGCACCTCATCTTCCAGATCGGGAAGGAATGTATCGACAATCTGGGGCTCCTTGATCGGTCTGCCGCTCTCAAGAACCTGGTCGATACTTTTTATATCCCCGGATGCGACGAGCTTGCCAAGACCGGTGACCGGTCGCCACTCTTCTCTTTCATAAGCCATTTACACCAGCTCCTTTTTTATGGCGTCTGCGACCTTTTCGACTACATTCACAATATCACCGGCATTTTTGTTATATGCAGCGATATGTGCCCCCTTTACCCGTTCATCTGAAGGCAGAATCTTATCCCCGTGAGGCACATCCAGTCCTGCTTCGACTGCACCTTTAAGTGCCGCGAAGACCCGTGCACCGGGAGTCGCGCGGTTGAGTCCGATATCCAGAACAGCCCGGCCATAGTCTGCTTTTTTCGCTTTTATGGCAAAGAGCATCCCGGTCAGATAAGCTGCCGGTGTGTTGGACGTCGATCCCTTGTATCCGTATATTTCCAGCTCCGCAGAATTTGCTGCGACAAGCGTGCGGTCCCCATCCATCTCTGCTGTAACAAGCTGGATGATGATGTGTCGGTTTGTCTTGCGCACAACCATTCGTGGCGCATCTGCTACGACGAGTCTGGTCCGCTTGTAGTAATCGGTTTTGCCTTCTCTTCGTCTTCGGAAGGGGACAAAATACCGTGATCCTGTTGCCATATTACTTCATCCTCCCTGCGAGGATCTCCATCTGCGCCTTCATGTGCGCAACGCTGCGGAACTGCCCGCCAGCCGCTTTCCGGTAGATCATGCGGTATAAATGCCGGTCGATCGTCCCGGCATCGCGAAGTTCAACGAGCACTTTTCTGATAGCACGGATCTTCTGAACCCATGCCGTTTTGCTCGGGTTGCGCGCACCTGACGCACCCTTCCTTTTTCCGGCGCCTTTGCAGTGCCCGTATGACCGTTTTGCAATCCGTGCACGCGCCCTGCCGCGGCTTACACCTTTCTTCTGATGTGCCTTGATTGCGCCATCAGTAATAAGCCCTCTCAGGTCTTCACGTGAGATTGCGTTCTCGATATCCGAGATACGGGCCGGGTCAAACCAGACACGGTTGACACCGCACTTTAATACTGCGGCAGCGATGCGTTTCTGGCTGGCGACATCACTCATCCTTCTTCACCTCTGACTCGGTCTTCTTTTTTGCCTTTGGTTTTGGAGCTGCCCTGGGTTCGGCTTTTGCTTCGGCAGGCACTTCTGTCTTTGGTTTAGCAGTTTTCTTGGTCGTTTTTGCAAGAGCTTCTGCCTTAGTTTTTTCCGGTGTTTTTTCTGTAGGTTCCGCTTTTGGTTTTACAGATTTCTTTTCTTTTACCGGAGCCTTTTTCTCTTCTGCCTCGGGCGTTTTCTCTGCCTTCTTTTTAACCTTCTTGACGGGTGCTGCCGGGGCTTTTGACTTTGTGGGCTTCTTTTCTTTGCTCTGCTTTTTGTCCGCCACCTTTGCTGGTTCCCGGATCTTTTCCTGTTTTGGTTCAGTCTTTACCGTGCGGGCATTCAGCACTTTGAAACCTTCCGCGATTGCCTTTTCCTGGAGACCAACACGTGTGCGCTCACCAACTGTTGCTCCTATCCGGATCGCATGAGTCTTTGGATCAATGCCCTCAAGTTCCTTTACCGAAGAGATCAATACCTCGAAAAATCCGCTGGGGTGCATCCCGCGTACCGCAATCGGGCTTCCGAACCCGGGCTTGGGGAGGGCTCCTTTTGCCTTTTTCTGCTCTCTCTGCTTGTTATGCTGTCCACGGGGCTTTCTCCAGGAATCTGACAGTTGCTTTTTCTTGCCGTATCCGTCACGCTTGAAGGTTGCACCCTTGTCTGTACGCACCCGGATTAACCGTTTTATTTCAGTGGTCATCGATCTTCAGCCCCTCTGAACAATATAGATGCCATCCTGGAAGACTCTCGGGTCGCGGTTGCGGATATGAGTTGCATGCTCAATATTCGCTGCAGAGGTACCGACCAGTTCGCGGTCGATTCCCGTGAGCACAACTTCATCATTTGCAATCTTTGCTGTAACACCCGCTTCAATCCGTGCGTAACGCGCCTTCTTCTCACCAAGGAAGTTGGCGATCTCAAGCCTGTTTTCCTGGAGTTTCAGCTGGATCGGGAAGTGGCTGTAGACCATTTTCATACGGTACTCAAACCCTTCACTGACACCCCGGCACATGTTTTTGGTATGCGCCTCCAGTGTCCCAACCATCGCCGCCATCTCTTTTCTTTTGGACTCGGTTGAAATAGTAACCTCATTTCCTTCGCAGGTAACGGTTACCTGGGGGAACCGCATGTTACGTGAAAGCTGCCCTTTTGGCCCTTTCACACGAAGCTGCGAGCCATCCAGATGGGCTGTTACACCCTCGGGAATATTAACTATTCTGACTGCTGACATAATCTCGCACCTTTTAATAAACATACCCGAGAAGTTCGCCACCGATACCCTCTTTCCTCGCCTGTTCGTGTGATAGTACACCACGCGAGGTCGAAAGTATCAGAAGCCCGAAGTTCTTTCCGGGCAGGTACTGTTTCTCCCAGTATTCCATCTCATCCATCTGTACCGAAAACCGCGGGGATATCGCACCACATCGGTTAATTTTGCCCGGGAGGTGAACCTTAAGCTGCCCACCCCTGCCATCATCGATAAACTCGAAACTGCTGATGTAACCGGCGTCCTGCATAATGCGGAGCATCGCGCCGAGGAGTTTACTCGCTGGTTCGATGATGCACACGGATTTGCCGGTATCACCGGCATTTTTTATGGAACACATTCCGTCTGCTATAGGATTACTTCGTGTCATTGTGCATTCACCTTCAGCTCA
>CAYWHL010000250.1:0-2822 GCA_964457995.1 uncultured Methanoregula sp.
ACGGTGACGATGCATGGTTCAACCAGACCTGTATCGATATCCTGTCGCCCAAGGTCGGGAGAGGGGATAAGGGGAATGTTGACCCGGCTGGTGTAATAGAGGACCTGCTGAATAACGGGGGATCCGCATCCGGGCATGATGCCCGGCCCGGCAAAAAACGGGCATCCGCAAGTTAATTTTCGTATTAAAAATGAGCAGTCATCGCTGGTGATGTATGAAAACAGCACGGGATATCAGGACCGGACTCGACCAGTCACGGAAAAAGAAAGTTCCCTGCCGGACCATCCAGGTCGAGGATGGGATACGGAAAGGGATTGTGCAGGCGCATGGAAACCTCTTAAGCGATTCCGAAAAGGACGCAATCGTACAAAAAGAGGAGAAACGGATAAAAAAACATGCCCGGGCAATCACGAAAGCACAGATAAAAATATTGCGGAAAAAAGAGGCGACCACGCTTGTCCAGGCTGTCCGGAGAGGAGAGTATCATCCATCAGTCGACGAGGTCCACGGGGTAGTAAAGAGGAGACCACCGCAGGTAAAAAGAGGTTTTAATGCGATCGATGTTGCGTACTGAGACCAGACCAAAACAGCGGGGACGATACGTGTATGCAATCATTCCCACCAGAAAAGAGCATACGTTCGGACCCATCGGCATCGACGGGGCAGAGACCTACACGCTTCACATCCGGGATATTGCCGCAGTGGTCTCAGATTCAGGGAAAAAAACCTATGAAGTGCTCGATTACGGGATAACCCACCAGAAGGTCCTTGAAAAGATCATGAAGGAATTCTGTCTCATCCCGATGAGTTTCGGCCAGACTGCAACCGAGGGCGACATCAAAACATTCCTCTCAAGGAATTACCCGAAATTAAAACAGTATTTTTCAAAACTTGACGGGAAAACTGAACTCGGGCTGAAGGTTACCCGGAAGATCGATACCACCATAAAAGAAATTGCCGCCTCGAACATCAAAATCCGCGCAATGAGACAGCAGATCCAGGGAAAACCCCTTGACAAGACATTCAGGATGCGTCTTGAACTCGGCACGAATATAGCCCGGGAACTCGACAGGCGGGGGGATAAGATCGCAACTGACATTTTTACCAGATTACGCGCGAAATCAGCGGACGGAAAGCTGAACAAAAACCTCTCCGACGAGATGGTCTTAAATGCCGCGTTCCTTGTCGATAAAACAAAAGAGCGGGACTTTGACAATTGTGTCAATACCCTCGAACAGGAGTATGGTGACAAGTTGCTGCTGAAGTACGTCATTGCCCCCCCGTTCAATTTTGTGAACGTACGGATACGGAGGTAATCATGGTGCTCATCGTAGATGACCTGCTCAAGTTGCCCATCGATCTCGGGGTTGAGGTGCTGCAGGCAATCGCCGATAATGCAGATGCCGAACTGTTGAACTCGGAGAGATCGGTCCGCCAGCGGGTGCTTGAGACCCAGATGAAGTTCGAGAAGGGGGACCTGCCTGAAGAGGAATACCGGATAACCATGAAGAAGTTACGGGAGCGTCTGAACGAAGTAAAAGGTGAAGTAATATGACAAAACAGGTGCGAACAATGGCAAAACTGGAAAAATTCAACATGAGACGGGTACTGGACGGTGTAAAAAAGGAGATGATTGAGCTCACGTCATTACCGTTCAATACAATCATCGGGGTTGCACAGGATGAAGAGACCCATGTGCCGACCGTCACGATTGAGCTTGTGGAGAGAAAGGCAATTCCCGACTCCATGGACCTGCTGGGTATCTACGACGTAATCCTTGATGCAGATTGCACAGTGAAGACATTCAAGCGGGTCGGCATGAGAAAACGCTGTGATATTTCCGCAGCCGGGGAGTTCTGATCTCTTATGTCATGCAAGGGGAATGAACGATGGTGAGCAAAACGACGAAGAGTGATCAGCCCGTCCTTGACTTCGGCATACGTTTCGGGGGGATCCTCAACGAGCTGGGCAACATCACGCAGGACATAACGCGGATGGTCGAGGAAGGAAAGACCGAGATGAGCAGGACCGGTGAAATCTCTCTTGACAAGTCCCGGAAACGCAAAGGGATGTACGGGATCTCGGTGAGGATGGGCGGGGATGGCATGCCCAAGATCGACACGTTCGGGAGAAGGCCAAAGGACGACACCCGGGAACCGATCGTTGACATCTTTGAGGAGGAGAAGCGGGTGCAGGTGATCGCAGAACTGCCCGGGGTAAACGAGAATGAAGTATCTATCGCCCTGAAAGGAACCACCCTCACCATCAAAGCCGGGAAAGGCGAACGGAAATACAAAAAAGAGATCGATCTTGAAATTCCCGTCAAAGGTGAACCAAAGACCAAGTATAAGAACGGGATCCTGGAGATAAATATTGAAAAGGAAGGATGAGGCAGTATGCGGTTTGGATTTCTCTCCGGAGTTGACATCTTTAACGAGGCAGACCGGTTGCAGGTGATTGCAGAACTGCCCGGGGTAAAAGAGGATGAAATTTCGGTGGTCGTGCAGGGGACCACCTTAAATATCGACGCCGGAGCAGGGGAACGGAAAGTCCGGCAGAGCATCAACCTTGGAATCCCCGTCAAAGGTACACCAAGAACGCACTACAGGAACGGGATCCTTGAGATAAATCTCCCGAAGGCGTAGGGTAGTATGACAATCGGACAGGTATTAAGGAATCTTTCTTCTGACGCGATGAGAGGGGCACCGCATATGATCCCCAGGAGACCTCTGCCCTGTTCCGTCAGGGTCACGGTGAAATAATGGCTTTGCAGGCAATGAGAGATGAATCGACGACCCTTATCGATGTCGTTGAACGGATCC
>CAYWHL010000251.1:0-2806 GCA_964457995.1 uncultured Methanoregula sp.
TCTTCTGTATCATAGATCATCTGCCACAATGAGGGCAGGGAGGCAAATTTCTGTTGGTGGTTCTCACGGAGCCAGTTAATAAATCCCTTAAATTTCGTACGATCCCCTTTCTTCTCTTCATCTACGCGCCAGCGGAGATATTCCCCGCCCATGATATTTTTCGGAGATTCGTAATGATAGGCATAGATGCTTACTGTATAGTCAATATGTGCTAACGCATCGATAAAGAAAAAATACAGTGTCTTGTTGAAACTTCCGGTATCGTGAAGCATAAGCGATTTCTCATACAGGTGGTTGAGAACCGCCGGGTATTCATTATCATCCAGCATAACCTCAGTTTGTTATGAAATTGTAAATATATTGCCGTAAGCCGGATATAGCCATGGTAAAAAAGTAATCGTAAGGAATAAAATTCTTATTTGTAAAACGGTTCGCGCAACGAGACTGCCTTTTCAAACAGGGCTTCAAGTTCCTTTCCGCTTTTGCCGCGGATATCTACATGATTATCCGTGCGCAGGAGGCATGGCTTGAGTTTCCCGTCCGATGTAACCCTGAGACGGTTGCAAAACGCACAGAACTCAGTGTTGTGCAGCGGTCGGACAACTTCTACTTCTGCACCGTCAAGGCAGTATTTCTTCCGGTGATGCATCCTCCGTGTTATAATCTGTTTCGAACGGGCGGCAAGTTCATCTTCTATACTGTTGAGATCCCCGTGATTGGTACATTCATTGAAGTGCATCAGCTCGATGAGCTGGAGCACAAGGTTCCTGTTACCACGGACAAATGTAAGGAAGTCATCGATCTCGTGATCGTTAATCCCAGCAAGCACAACCATGTTCAGCTTCACAGGAGTGAGACCCGTTTTAAGTGCTGCAGTAATGCCTTCCAGCACCGCATCGAGCTTGTCTGAGCCGGTGATTTTTTTGTAGGTCTCGTTGTTCAGACTGTCGATACTGACATTAACCCTGCGCAAACCCGCCAGCTTGAGATCAGCGGCAAGCCCGGCAAGGAACGTGCCGTTGGTGGTGATCGATGATTCCATACCGTCAGGTACAGATTGAATAATTTCCAGAAGATCTGTACGAAGCATAGGCTCACCACCGGTAAACTTTACGCTGCGGATACCAAAGTGTGCTGCCACCCGCAAAATTTCAGCAATTTCGGCAGCCGACAGCGGTTCTTTTGGTGCTTTTTCACCTTCACGGTGACAGTATATGCAGGACAGATTACATTTGGGAGTCAGACTAATCCGCAGGTTGCTGACCGGGCGATTGTATGAATCTTTGAGTGTCATGGAACTATTTTCAACCTATGAAGTTTTTTGCTACAATGTAGAGTTCGGTGCTTCCTTTCCGGGTAGATTTCGTCATACAGGTTTTCACTGAATAAAAGGTTTTTTTGCAATCTGCATAGAATTCAGGAAAGTCCGTTCCCTGAAATGATTTTACAACAAAATTACCGCCCGGCTTTAAGACTTTGCAGGCAAATGCGAGCGCCTGTTCATTCAATGCAATAATACGGGCCTGGTCGTAACTTCTGTGCCCGGAGAGTTTTGGTGCCGCATCGCAGAGCACGATATTAACAACCCCCAAGCTCGATTTGACCTGTTCTACAACCACAGGATCATTGATATCACCTTCGATTGTTTCTATACCATCAAGTTCGGCTATCGGATTTAGATCAATACCGATAATCCTCGCGTCTGTGAGTGTCCGTTCAATCTGAAGCCAGCTTCCTGGTGCCGCACCTAAGTCAACAATGTTATCATCCGGTCTGATAACAGCAAATTTTTTCTGGATTTCCATGAGCTTATAGGCTGCCCGCGAACGATAGCCCTCGTGTTTTGCCCGAAAATATGTTTTATCCTGTCCCCATTGTGAACCCATTGTCTTAATCGTTCCCCTGAATTGTTCCGGGTTAAACCCAAAACGCTATTATTAAAGTATGATGATATACTGTATAATACAATTTGTTAAGGGGTAAGTAATGTTAAAAGCTACGATTGATGCAGATATTTTCAGGGAATTTATCGATGCGATCTCGGCCCTCATTCCGGAGTGCCGGCTGCATACGGACGAAAATGGCATATCCACGCGGGCTGTTGATACCGCAAATGTTGCCATGATCGGTCTTACGCTCAAGAAAGAAGCATTCGATTCGTTCAGTGCGACCGAAAGCCAGCTGGGTATTGACATATCAAAGATGAAGAACATCTTTGGCATGGCAGGAAAGGGTGATTTGATCAGCATTGAACTTCCGGATAATGCCCAGAAGATGTCGGTTTCAGTTCATGGGTACAAATATTCAATCACCCTGCTTGATACAAACACCATACGAAAAGACCCAAGTCCTCCGACGATCAATCTCCCGGGTAAAATTGTTATTGCCGGAGAAGATTTTAACAACGCCATGAAAGCGGCAGCGGTAATTTCTGATAAGATTGCTCTTGGGATCAATCCAAAAGACCAGACCTTTTACCTTGTTGCAGAAGGAGATACGGATAATATAAGACGCGAGTTCTCAAAAGACGAGCTCAAATCACTCACTCCTGTGGAGGCTCGTTCACTCTTTTCACTTGATTACTTAAAAGACATGGGAAAAGTTATGGCAAAAGCCGCAGAGGTCGAGATTTTCTTAGGAATCGATCACCCGGTCAGGTTCTCGTTTGACATTGCCGGTGGTAACGGGCATGTTGAATACCTTCTTGCGCCCCGGATCGAGGCCGATTGATGGATTTTTCCCCATCTGCAAAGGAACTTTCCCATTTTCCCTTTTTAAAAAAAGCCCAGGATCATATCAAGGGCCG
>CAYWHL010000252.1:0-2791 GCA_964457995.1 uncultured Methanoregula sp.
CCGGTAGGACCCGACGTCTCCTTGATCCTTGAAGTGCGTGTACTTCTCCTGAATTAGGTATGCTACCGGGAAGACATCTTTGTAACTACAGACAAACACATTGCTCTCCCTGCCAAGGCTGACGATCTCCGGCACGGATTCGAGAATGCCTTCGGGGACGACAAGTATGCAGGAATCAACTGTATTGGTCTGGTTCTGGTACTTCTGGATGGTCTTGATCTCATTTTCGATCTTTCTGATAATCTCCTTTTTGAGATTTTTCTGCTGATCAATATCTTCAGACGCCCCGTAATCTTCAAGGAGTGAGAACACATCCGGCAGTTTGCAATCGATAGGAATGTACTTGCCGTCTTCGAGATTCCAGGCAAATTCCACTTCGCCGCTGTCCGTCTTCAGGTTACAGGCAACAACGCCGGCCCGTATACTGTTGGATAGTGCCTGCCGCAGTTGCTCCTCGCCGATCATGCCCCGGGTCTTTGTGCCAGCGATCGTGCGGGTGAACTGCTGGATCATGCCGGACATATCGGTGATCTGGGCATCCCGTTTCTTCTCGATCTCTTCGCGGGATCTTCCCTGCTGTTCGAGGTAGTTCGTGTAGGCACCTTTCTGTTCTTCGAAGAACTTCTTCGTCGACTCCATCCATTCCTGGATCCGCTTGTCCTTCTCCCCGTCCACCTGCTGTCCCTTTGCAGCCTGCTCGGCAAAGAGTTGCCGGGTTGATGCCATCCATTCCTGCAACCGATGCTCCCGCTGGGCATCATACTGGACCCGCTGCTGATCAAGCTGTGTACGGGAGTTCTCGATCTCGACAAACTTTCCTTTCATCTCCGCTACCTGCGAAGTCAGGTTCGCAAGCATTGCTGACTGGCCGGAGAGATCGACGGGCTGGGCACCTTTCAGTTTACCGAGCAAAAAGCCGATCACTCCGCCGACAATCAATCCGCTAACCAGTCCTATAACAATTGACAAGATATCCATACGTTCAGACCTCCTTTTTTCCTTTTTTCTTCACATCTTTGTTTTCTTCACCCTCCAGTTCATCCGGGGGAAGAATGATAACATCAATCACATTCTTTCCAATGGCAAGATCGAAAGGATGAGTACCCCGGGTCATATCAGCTCCCATTACTCCAGCCATCTCGGCCAGCTTTGCATGGATAAAATCCTGTACCCTGCGTCCTCGGGGTTTATACAACTCACAGGCCCGCTGACTTCGCATAAAGGGATCCGACCGCTTACCTTTCGGCAGGACATACCTCTTTTTTATCTCCTTCTTCCGCTCCGCATCTTCCCCGGTTTCGCACGCATCGCTGATGATGGCGATATCTTTGCACTTTTTAAGCAGGTCCCTGAGGTTGACGATCGTATCATCGATCATTTCATCATCAGATTCCGTTGCGGATAACATCACCCAGAGCCGGGCGATATCTAAGGTATATCCCAAATCAAAAAATTCACTAAAGGCCGAATCAGTCTCGCACAGGAACTCCCTCATTTCGAATAACCCGTGGATGCTTGCCAGGTCCCCGACAAATCCTTTCGAATCAAAAAGGTAATAGGTCATTTAAAAACCCTCGATCATTACTATCAGGCTCCGCTCGTTTCCATGACCCCATCCGCCTGCAACCCGGCCCCGAGCCCGGCAGAGCGCTCCTGCATACAACGAATTCTGTCAGCCAGCTCCTCACGCCGTTGCTCGATACGGCCCCTCTCCATTTCGAGCCGCACTAAGGATTCTTCGATCCTGCAGATTTCCCTGTTGAGTTGTTCTAACAACTCTGCAACCTCCATATCCCTGCGGAGTTGCAATGCATTCTGGGCAGGGAGATCTGTCTGATGAACCGGTTGTGGCTCTTCTTGCTGAAACGAGAGTTCCACTTGCAATGAGAACAATTCCTTCTCCAGGTCCTCACGACAGGACTCATAATCAGCGCTGTGCAAATCGAGATTTGCAAGAGTGTTTTTAACATGGCTAATCTCTTTCTTGATCGAGTCGACCGGCGCAGTTGAGTTTTTTTGCGGTTCGGGCAGAATTGCATAACCGGCTGAAAGGGTATCTTTCTTCGCTGACAGTCTGGCAAGGACGTTCCGCGTTGTTCTTAATTGCATTTCCAGATAGGCTGACTGTTTATCGAGATCTTTCTTACAGCATTCGACATGGCGTTTTTCTATCTCCCGTGCCTTTATCTCTGCGGCCTGTTTGTCCTGCATCGCAAGCCGGGTAGCTTGTTCTGATAGTGCAGCTGCACGGGCACTTTTTTGTTTTTCAAAAAGATAGCAGATTACCCAGCCAATAATTATACCGAAGACCAATCCTGCAATAACTGAAATCAAATCCATACCTTAAAAACCCCTTAAATCTCTCTCTTGCCGACGTTCCCTGATGACAGGAAACGCCGGAATTATTCTCAAGACCTCTTTTTTTCAACACGCTGTTCTCTTAAGTTTTTAAAAAAACACCAGTCGATTATCCATACCCCTCAAAGATTATCCTCTATCGGCACCGAGTGTTTCTTTAGCCTCAACGGTCCTTCCGGGGAATTTTGTTTTTATGTGCGGTCTGACCGGTTTGCATGGCGGCTTGTAGGGTTTTTCGTTATACCTCTTCCACGCCCACTGTGCAGAATAATAGATCGCATAAGCTGTCAAAAGGATAAGTCCCCCGAGGAACACACATACCGAATCTCTGTTTCTCTCATGAGTTGCGTGTTCATTGAGAACTCTCCTCAATTCCTCCGGAGTCATGACCGGTCCTCCGCAGACACCCTCAACATTAAGGATGTCCATATGG
>CAYWHL010000253.1:0-2784 GCA_964457995.1 uncultured Methanoregula sp.
CATATACCTGGACAACCGCAAGATCCCCGTCAAGGCGTATGATCTCCCCGTTGAGCTCCTCGGTACCTACCTTCACCACATCATACATTTTCGAGCCCCTCATCTGATCCGAAAGAACCACAGGCCCAGAAATTCTCGATATTACTCCCGCAATCATAACCCCTACCTCCTAATCACGATATTATACCCGATTGCCCTCTGCAACAGCCGTTCGATGTAACTTGTTCTTTCGAGACCCTTGATCCTGGCGGGAATCGGAATTATGATCGGTCTGTATGTCTTTTCGATTTTTTCCAGCAGTTTTTCATCCAGTGCTGCCATGAAATCTTCACTTACCCCAACGATTCCCGTATCATCCTTATACAAAAGGGGGGGTATGATCTTCCTTGCCTCATCCAGACTGGATGCCTCGAGTACATCCACGCCGGCAAGCCTGAACCCCGCTGCCGAATCAGGATCGGTGACCACGACAAACTTATACATAGATCAACTCCTCCCGGATTTCTTTTTCTGTTATGTCGGCAGTCTTGCACCTCGCGATGATTCTGATATTGGTGATCTCATTATATTTCGCCCAGACATAGCCAACTGCAACAGCAATACTCAGCGGATCTCCAAGAAACCGGCTGATCCCCCGTTTAATCAGGTATCTTTCGAGTTCCTTTTCAAAATCGGATATCTTTTCTCTCTTGAATGCATCTTCATGAAGTTCTGAGAGAAACTTGTATGGCGTGACGTCCAGGAACTTCATCGCTCCCTCAAGCGTCCCGGATCTCAGCATGGAGAGCAACTTCTCGATATCCAGCGTAATACCGCCTTTGATCAGGAACGTTTCTGCCTGTTCAATTTCGATTTTGTCCCTTATCATCTTCAGGACATTTTTAATATTAGTCACATCAATCTCCGTGCTTATCATATCCAGAATGAGGCGATCATCATAGGAATCTTCACTTAATTTGTTTATTGCATTTTCATAGTAAAATTTGTCAATAGCATACTCAAGAATGGATATATCCCTTTTTTCTGAGTATTCCTTAAAATTCCGGGTCAATGGTTTGGAATATTCGATCCCCCACGTTGCAAGGAGATCGATTACCGCTTTGACATCCGGCTGCTTGATCAGCTCAACGAGCGTGGTATCATCCAGTTGCCCTGCCGGAACAAGGCATTCGATAATCTCCGATGATGGTATATGGATATTCTTTCCCCGGAGAATGGTCTTGATATTCTGGATATCCCACCGGCTCAGCAGAATAGTTATATACGTCTCGGATTCTCCCCCTTTCATAAAACCAAAAATCTTTCGGAATGCCTTGGTGAAATCATTCCGTAAGGCAACCTCGATACACTTAATCCCGGAATACTGGACGGTTGCCCTTTCGATCTCCTCTTTATAGGGAGTATTTTCCAGCTCGGCAATGATGGAATCAACGTCGGGTTTGAGAAGCAGGGATTCAAACACGGAAGGATCGAGCAGGCGACTTTTCATGCCTTTTATCCGGGCATTTATATAATCATACTCCACGTTCACTCTGACCACCATAAAGCGTAGAAAATATTTCTGGTTTTAAAAGAGCCTTTGCCTTCTCAAATCTCGATTCTATCGTGTTGAATACGATGAACTTTCCATCCTTTGTGCTCGCGTTCAGACCTCCTGCACTGGTAATATCGGTAACCACTTCGCAGTTCAGTTTAAGTTCGGACAACAATTTTTTACAGAGGTTCTCATCTCTTTTATCGATATGCAGCTGGATATCTTCCCCTTCCAGCTCCAGAACGACCTCTTGTAACATTTTTCTGAAATTGTTCTCATAATCTGCACGCGATCGTGCTGATGAGAGATTTTTTTGGGCTTCAAAAAAGGCTTTCTTATATATTTCATCTTTGGTCCGGGTAACCTGCATCCGGGTTTCGTCTTTGACCTTTGCAAATAATTTGTTACTTTCAGCTTCTACAGTTTTTTTAACAGCATCCAGATGCTTCTGTTTGATTGCCTCATCCTTCCCCTCCGCCGCCTTTCGTATCTCAACCGACTGCCTGTATGCCTTTTCCTTCAATTCCGTGATTCTTTCATCAGCACTTACCTCCACTGATTCAATCAGCTGCTCAATCGACATCGCATCACCAACTACTGTTAACGCTTCATTAGGACCAGGACAGTTCTGTTCGATCCCACATGTTCCTCACTATGTTCCCGGTTCCACCAAACGACCGATTTAACATATTTCAGTACGTCATGGCAGATTTACCGTATGTATCTTGATTTTTCATTCCTTTCAGACAAGCATGATCATGATCATTGCCGCGACCACGAAACCAAGAATGACCAGAGTTTCAGGAATCGCCACAAGAATTACCATGAGACCGAATGTTTCAGGTCTCTCCGCAATAGTCCCGGCGCCGGCAGATCCGATTTTTGATTGTGCAATTCCTGTTCCCAGTGCCCCAAGTCCAAATGCAATTCCAGCTCCAATGGGAATACCCCAATCTACCATATTTACCACATCCTTTTTTGTGTTTAATGATATAATTCTAAATTAAAAGTTCTCAATCTGCTATACAGTATATTTGCCAAACCAGTGGGAGGCTCCGTGTTCATTTCACGGTTTCATCCTCCTTTTCCCTTCTGAAGGGTTTATACATCTTTCCCCCGCCCTCAAAAAATTTGGAATTGAATTCCACAACATGCAACCTGAAGGAATGTAAAAACGGGCTGAACATCGCAAGCACAATATTGAGTATATGCAGCAGGGCAGCGATGAAAAACCCCAGCACTGCTACGTC
>CAYWHL010000254.1:0-2771 GCA_964457995.1 uncultured Methanoregula sp.
AGCTTTCAGATCTGAAGGGAAAATGGGTGGTGATGTTCTCGCACCCGGCCGACTTTACACCTGTATGCACCACCGAGTTCATGGCGTTTACGAATATTTACGATGAGCTCAAGTCGCTCAATGTCCAGCTGATTGGGCTCTCGATAGACAGCATCTCGGCACACCTTGCCTGGGTGCATGCGATCAAGGAGAAGATGGGTGTGACAGTCCCGTTCCCTATCATTGCTGATCTGACCATGAAAGTGGCCAGGAAATACGGGATGATTCATCCCGGGCAGTCATCAACAGCAGCTGTCCGTGCTGTCTTCTTCATTGACGATAAGGGTATTATGAGGGCAATGATCTACTACCCCCTCCAGAACGGACGGTCCATGCCTGAGATTATACGCTTGGTAAAAGCACTCCAGACAACAGACAAATTCAAAGTGTCCACACCTGCAAACTGGCAGCCTGGTGATAAGGTTGTTGTCTCACCGCCCAAAACAGCTGCCGAGATAGAAAAGAGACCCACAGAGGGATATGAGTGCAAAGATTGGTATCTTTGCTTCAAGAAAATTTAAAAAATTTCTCCCTGTTTTTCCTGAAATAGATTAAAAACCAACCCTTTTTAGCATTATCGCCACAAGAAAACTGCTATGCCAATCATAGTCCTCGCTTTGCCATAAGTCCCCGCAGGCATGGCAATTCCGAGATGCTGCAGGTCACCTTCCTTCTCTCGGGAATGCCTGCCTACGTCTACGGAAAGGCTCAGCTTTATGAAGTGAGGAAATAGCCGAAGAGGAAAACCATTTTGATTCCGGTAGAATTATTCAGGAATGAGATATAGATCGGGTGTGTACATGGTCGACTTTACCCATATTCAGAACGAGAAGGCACAGATGGTAGATATCAGTGGCAAGGGAGATGTGGTGCGCGAAGCTGTCGCAGCCGGTAAAATTTACTTACGGTCGACAACCCTCACCGCAATACGTGAGGAAACCGTAGTAAAAGGCAATGTGCTCGCCACTGCCCGTGTTGCTGCAACGCTTGCGGTGAAGAACACTCCCACCCTGATCCCGATGTGCCATTCCATCGCTATCAGTGCGATTGTCGTGGATTTCTTTGACGGGGAAGGTTTCATTGAGGCCAGTGTGCGGGTGAAATCCGCCGGAAAGACCGGTGTTGAGATGGAGGCCCTGACCGGGGTGTCTGTCGCACTGCTCACCATATGGGACATGGTGAAATCTGCTGAGAAGGACGAGCAAGGACAATACCCGGTCACACGGATACAAGATATCCGCGTGATAGAGAAACGTAAGGGATAATGTATAAATTATTCAATCGTTTCTCCCGGTATTTTGATCTGCCGGTTGTTTATCGGTTTGGATCTTAGCGTGTAATCAATGATGTGAAAAAAAAGTGATTTTTTGGCGGGGGCTATGTTTTTTAGACATCCCCCCTCCATTGAGGTGGAACCTCCAATTTTTTTTGCAGAAGTATGGAATATAAAATCGCGGGAATATCGAAGCCGAATCCAACAAACTTTGTTTGGGATTTACCTTGTGCATAGAGCATTGATGAATAAAATGCACGTTATAATTAAGAACGGGTAATGATTAGTGCGATGAAATGAAATCTGTCTGTTTTTCCCCATGGATTGTCCAACAATTGTCACTGCTCATCAGACAGGCTCAAATGTTTGGAATGACACCAAACTTTATTCTAGAGTGCGTGCATACACATCCGTATGGAGCCCGAGTGTGGTCTTGCCCTCTCTGCCCGGAAAGTGGAATATCTCAAATTTATTTTAAAAACGGGAGGTACGGTCAGGACAAATGAGATCGCATCAGCGTTCAGCGTTGATCCTTCAACAATTACAAAAACCCTTGCCGAGATTTCGGCTGCAGGGTATATCACGCATATCCCTTACCATGGCGTCTGCCTGACCGATTTCGGTAAGCATCATGCGGAATTTCTCGTGAAACGTCACCGCATCATCAGTCTTATGCTGGTCAGGAACGGCCTCTCCCCACAGGAAGCCTGCCGCGAGGCTGCACGGTTTGAGAGCCATGTCTCCAAAAAGGCGATTGATAGGATTTGCCATTTTATGGGACACCCCCTGCAGGGAGTCTGCGGAGAGATTACGCACGACGATGGTTGCCTTGTCGGGAACCAGATAAACAGAGCCCTGTCCTGAAACCTGAATGTCAGGAAAATGTAAAACTATAAAATTGGATTGAACCCAAATTATGGTGAGTTGGATGCAAGGACAGAAGATTACAGGGTTGCAGGGAAGCAGACATCAGGTTAGAACATGCGAACACAGCCGCATAATCATGGCATTGTGTGCGGTGGCAGGAGCTATGGTCCTCCTCATGGCGGCGGGGTGTGTTCAGCAGCAGGGGGCAGTGGTGCCTGCGGATAACGGGACTACTCCACTCACGGTTGCAGTCACGATCCTGCCGCAGAAACAGTTCGTGGAGCGCATCGCCGGGGAACATGCCCGAATCATCGTCCTTGTCCCACCGGGGGCAGATCCACACACCCATGAACCCACCCCGAAGCAGTTGGGAGATATCAGCCAGGCTTCGGTATATGTCAAGGTGGGTTCCGGTATCGAGTTTGAACGGGCATGGATGGAGAAGCTCAGCGGGGTCAATCCCCGCATGACCGTCGTGGACAGTTCAACGGGAGTACAAATGATCTCCAGCTACTATGACCCTGATGAAGCGGGAGAGCAAAGCGGTGCAGATCCCCATATCTGGCTCTCGCCGAAAAATGCAAAGATCATG
>CAYWHL010000255.1:0-2760 GCA_964457995.1 uncultured Methanoregula sp.
TCTATCGGAATGGTTCTGTCAGTGATTATGAAGTTACGTTAAAATTCAGGGATGGTAGTCCCCTCTATGTCTCAACCAACAGCCACCTGTATTATGATGATGCAGGTTCATTACTCGGAGTAGAAGGAATTTTCCGGGATATCAGTGAGCGGCATGCTGCAGCGGAGAAAATACAGCATCATATCAAACAGATGGAATTTTTCTCCCAAAAACTGCAGGAATTTATTGAACTATCTCCCGATACTGATATTTTTGAAAAAATTGCTACCGATCTGAAATTGCTGATTGGCGATGCAATGATCAGTGTAAATTCATTCAATGAAGGTACGGATATTCTCAAATACAGATCCTGTTTAGGGTGCGATTACCGTGCTGTCTGCACTCGGTATCTCGGCCGGGACCTGAGAGAAATTGACTTCCCCCTTGATTCCGAATCGTTCCAAACTCTCCGTACTGGACTATTGCACAAGGTGCCTCATTCACTGTACGATCTTCTTTTCAGGGAGATTCCAAAGGAAACCTGTGACCAGATTGAGAAAGCAATCAAAATTGGCGATATCTATGGGATAGGATTTGTTTGCCGGGGTAAACTTTTTGGGAATGCAACGATAGTACTTCTCAATGGCGCAGAAATCCCCGATATACAACTTATCGAGACCTATGCCCGGGCAGCGTCGATTGCGCTTCAGCGCGAAATTGCAGAACAATCGCTTAAAGGAAGTGAAGAGATATTTTCAAATGTTGCAAGATGCGCTCCTTTTCCTATAGCAATTATTGAATCGGATGGGACGTACCGGTACATAAACCAGAAGTTTGTCGAAATATTCGGCTATGATCTTAACGACTTCAAGACCGGAAGAGAATGGTTTTCACTGGCATATCCGGATCCGCTCTACCGCAAAAAAATCATTGCCACATGGAAATCCGACCTTGATGCTTCAGGGTCCGGCCAACAACGACCGCAGACGTATACAGTACGGTGTAAAAATGGTGTTGACCGGGAGATCGTTTTTCGGCCGGTCACGCTCTCTGATAACAAACAGTGTGTTGTATATGAAGATGTTACTGAACAACACATGGTTGATCGAGTGCAGAACCTTCTCTCCACTATTGTTGAGAATTCCCCCGACGCTATCATCAGCAAAAACATCGATGGAACCATCACCAGCTGGAACCCGGCCGCAGAGCGTTTTTATGGATATAAGAAAGATGAGATTCTTGGTCGTAATATTACTACGATTATCCCGAGGGAACGGTATGGGGAAATAGAAGAGATATTCACCCGCATTAAAAACGGTGAGTTCCCGGTAAACCTTGAAACACTGAGAGTCCGTAAAGATGGCACAATCATTGATATTACGCTGACTATCTCCCCCATCATCGATAAGACGGGCACAATTATTGGTACGTCTACGATTGCCCGAAATATCCCGTTTAATAGATCTGAAGAGAGGTTACAAGGAAGCGGGGAACAGTACCGCGTACCGGTAGAAAATATGCATCTTGAGGATCCTGAAGAAAGAAGAACTGGAACCGTTGAGATGACCCGTGATATTTCCCGGACCGGAAAACATCACGAATTGTTGAAACGTGCAAAGAATGCGTCCATATCAGATACAATCAATGCAGTTCACATACCAAAAGCCGGTGAGCAGGATAGCGCTGATTATGAAACAATAAAGATACCCGATATAGTAAAGCAACTCTACCTGTCCAATGCCCTGAAAATGGCACAGGATTATATTGCAATTCTCGATCGATCGGGTAAATGCCTATGGGTAAATGACGCGCTGGTCAGCGCAGTAAATGCCGCAAGCTGCAATGATCTGGCAGGCAAGAGCATCGCACTCTATATCGCGCCGGAATTCCGAAAATTGGCTCTGGACTCTCTCATGGATATCAAAAAGAGCGGAAATAAAACCGTACCATTCATGATGCTTTCATCATCCGGGAGAGTGCCTGTTGAGGCAAATATTTCTGCGATTAATACAGAAGAAGGGGATCTTTTCGGTTATATGGCAATCGCAAGACATGTCGACAGGGAAAAAATCGAAAAACCAAGATGATGAAAAACGATGATGGTATTAATCGCTGAACAGTTTTTTTGACGGATTCTCATTTACGTTCCTTTTAATTACAATTATTTTTCGGTTCAATTGATCGATAATTTTCCGGACAGTAACTCATAAACTTGTAGTTTTTACCTTTTAATGTGATATAAATAATTTTCTTAAAAAGATATACTTTATATATAATGAAAATCATTTATACATCAGAATGGTACGATATCCAGCTCCTGTCGATGTCAAATCTGTTTCCAGGTTCGATCAATTTCTCCGACAGGCATTATCTGATATTACCGGTGAAAAAATTTTGATACGTTCTATTAGTGGAAACAAGGATCTCATTCCCTGTATTTGCCATAAACTTGCCAGGGATACAGGCCTTGATTCATGTGATATTGCACAATGGATTTCGAGCTCATTGAAACAATACTGGGCAGAGGTTGAGTTAGCCAGATAATATCTTTAGTCGTGCAAACGTTCAAGGGCAGTAATATTATTCAATATAAACCGATGGACCCTCCGGATATCCATTTTTGGGCAGTTTCCCATTGATAAATAGTTTTTACAGGAGAGAAAGAAAATTTTTCCAGCGAATTCGAATTAAATTATTTTTGTTTATAAAATAAAAAAGAAGTTAGAGATAATCATAAAATTTTTTAAAAAATTTTAGATATTTGTTTAACAAAACTAATAA
>CAYWHL010000256.1:0-2757 GCA_964457995.1 uncultured Methanoregula sp.
CGGATCCCTGATGTACAGTATCGGAGTGCGAGAGGTGCTTTATTTTAAAATACGTGGGTTCATGAGCATTTTTTATGGATTTACTGACCTTGTCTTTTGTGTTGGGGGGGAAATAGTTTATATTCTGCGCATGGTGTGGCAGAACTAAATTTTTTTCATAATTAAGATATTTTTCACCAGATTGTATAATTCACTATTTTTATCAGGGTAATATCGCATGATATAGTGTGAGAGATGACACAATTGCGATGATTACAGATGAGGAGTCCGGACCTGGAGCAATATCTGGTCAGGAACGGGACCTGGTGGAACAGGCTTCATTAGTCCTTGATAGCCGCAGGGACGCGGGACTTGATGGATTGGTTGGCAATCTTAATGCGGTGATCATCGCCACGGAGCCCGATCACCTTATACCTGCTGTGTCCGAACTCCTGAGATATACCGGTTTTTCCTGTGATGAGGCGTTTTTCAACGAGGAGTCCCGGAGTTATGTGTTGAGCTTACCGGGTTCCGCATCAGTCATAATCCGTTCCCAAAGATTCGGTGAAAATCCGTTTCGTACAATCAACAATGCAAAAATGACCCGGCTCATGCCCGACACCCGGCTGGAGACGTTTATCTTTAACACAAATAACCTGCTGGATTATATCTCTGGTCAGAAGGAACAGGGCATGAAGTTCCTCACAGATGTACCAGAAGAATCGGAACATTATTCCTTCATCCAGACTGTCCCGTCACGATTCACGGGTAATTCCCTTGGATTTATCGAGTGGCATGATACAGAGCGGTTATATGTCCCTCGGTGTGGGACCAGCATAGCACCGGATTTTATAAAATCACCATACCGGCACTTCAAAAACATATCTGTTCTCGATCATACTGCAACAAGAGTGAGGGCGCAGGATCGGAAGGCTGCAATCCTGGAATTTATTGCGCTCACCAACTACCATTACGATTTTGCTGTCCATGTTAAATCACTCAACTCGATTACAAGTGTCGCCCGCTGCAACCCTGATGACTTCGCAATGGTCTTCACATCAGGTATTACTCAATTTACGAACGATGATGAGTCCGGCCCGACAGAGAAATTTATCCGGAATTATGGGACACGTGTCCACCATATGGCGTTCCGGACCAGGGATATTGAAGCGACAGTTGAAAACCTGAAACAGGAGGGAATGGCATTTCTGCTGGATCTGGTGGGCTCAGAGGAGGAAGGACTCAAACAGATCTTTTCTGTACCTTCGCATCATACCCTGATCGTGAATGAATATATCCATCGCTATGGTGACTTTGACGGGTTCTTCACGAGAACTAATGTGGAGCGGCTGACGAAAGCAACGGAAAGGCAGTGAGATCCTTCATTGTGGAGGTCAGAAAAACCCGCCATAGATTCGATTTTTTTCGCAGTTAACGCCAGTTTGATTATCTTTTGCTGCAAAGGGTCATTGATATATTATGTCACGCATGAAACTCCCCAAAATAGCACTTATCACGCTCGTGCTCATTCTTGCCGCTGTCATTGTCAGCGGGTGCATGAGCACTACGGTAACAGCCCCGGCAGAGGATATAAAAAAGTTCAGCTCGGCAGACGAAATCCGTGATTACATAAATAACAACACACAGCTCGCACAGGATATGTACTACCGCACAGATGCGGCAGGGGCACCTGTGCCTGCGCCGGAGATGGCACAGGAGTCTGCGGCTAAAGGTGTTTCCTCAGCCGGTGCACTTCCGTCAGCTGCGGGAATCGGTTCGACTGGATACTCGCAGACCAATGTTCAGGTCGCAGGAGTTGATGAGCCGGATTTCGTGAAGAACGATGCGCGGTATATCTACGTGATCACCGGCAGCACGCTGACGATCATCGATGGGTACCCTGCCGCATCAGCTTCTGTAGTTTCAAAAACCGAACTTGAAGACACACCCCGCGAGATCTTCATCAATGGTGACCGGCTTGTGCTTCTTAAGACAGGCTTTTCAGAAACTGACGTAGTTGGCACGCAACAGAGAACCGATATCGTGGCGGAAGTTGCCATGCCCCCGCGGTACCCGTATTACCGGTCTGCACCGGTAACCCATGCAGTCTTCTATGATATCAGTGACCGTGCGCACATAAAAGTCCTCAAAGACTACACCATTGACGGGGATTACGTAAATGCGAGAATGATTGGCACCACGGTATACCTGCTCTCCCGTGAATCTGTATACCCGTATGACGGCCATATCATTGTTCCGGCAGTACGGGAAAATTCAAAGATTGTCACGACACCGGATGTCTACTATTTCGATAACCCTGAACGGCAGTATGACTTTACTACCGTAACTTCGTTTGATGCGGGTAACGGTGCCACTAAGGATGCAAAGACGTACCTTGTCGGCAGTGGCAATATCGTCTATGTCTCGCCCGATGCGATGTACGTGAGTTACCAGAAATATTACAACATCTACCGCCCGATGTGGGGCATGGAGGAGCCCGCCATAAATGTAGTGCAGAGTTCTGCTGGTTCGGCAGCTGGCATTACGCGGGTATCATCACCTGTTTTTGTGGAAGATTTCAACACGATGAGCGAAACGGAGAAGCAGGCGGTCATCGCAGAGATGAAGAGCGGGGAGGAGGAAGCAATCCGCAAACGCGAGATAGAACAGAGTTCTACCGTAATTCACAAGATCGGGATCAACAACGGTGCCATCACCTACATAGCAAAAGGTGAAGTGCCGGGATACCTCAAGAACCAGTTCGCCATGGACGAGTAT
>CAYWHL010000257.1:0-2757 GCA_964457995.1 uncultured Methanoregula sp.
CAAATTTTTCCTGTTCGAGCAGACGGATCCCTTCATCTGCGCTGATGGCGGTTGTAACGGCGAAATCCCCGGATTCCTCTAAGAAGATCTTGCCAATATCGAGAAGGGAGGGTTCGTCATCAACGTAGAGGACACGGATTACTGATGTCATTGTGCACTCTTTCTGACTTGACGTGTCCTGAAATGCCCAGAATTTTTTTCTGTCAGAAGGCTCATCGGATTTTTCATCGTCTCATACCTTTTTTAAATTTTTGCGGGCATTGGCAGTTCGTGTATCCTGTGCAATAATTCCGGGAAATAAGTAACAGCATATTTAGTGCGCTCTTAATCACAGGTGTGAACACCAGATGAAATGTCACGTATCATCGCGGATTTTTTTATAGAATCCGGTTTTTATTCCATCGTCGAGATCTGTAAGTGATGAATGGGTGTCTATTGCTTTAATGATTATGATTTGGAGGGAGTTCTCCTTAGGATCTCTCATCAGGTCATATGGTCGGTATCACAAGCTGTGAAAAACCGAGAAAACAAGCCCAATTCGGGCTCCGATTGCCGGTTTCCGGTCCGGAAACCCCCTCTGAAATGGCCCGGTTCCGGGATGCGAAAATAAGTGCCTGCATATCGCCCCGTTTGCCAAAATACGACCGTAACGGACTTGAAAAACGAGGGTCGCCAAGGCCCTTCCTACAGCGTTTGGTTTTACCCGGTAGTTTGCCCGTTTGAGGAGAGATCGGCCCTACAATGGGTCATTAGCGAGGTCGTTTTTTCCGGGGATGTCTGAAAAATGGGGTTATGGACAGGAATACGAGGTAAGCCGGTTCAACCGTGTGATAAAAGCAGCAAGAAAATTGATTGCGTCATTTATTCGGATTTTTGATACAAAGCTGAGATCAATTGCGTTCTCTATCGTTGTATTTTCAACAGGAAAATATTCAAAGTACCGTGATTGAAGGAGTTTTTTTGTCCGGGTATGTGACTCTTCATTATTGAGAATTTTTAAAAGTTTGTAATTCATCTCAGAGACGAAGATTGTATTGACTGCAAATGTACACCCCTTATCAATCAAAGATAACAATTTTTCACGAGCAAAGGGATACTCCGGCATTTCAGCAACATTTGAAAAGATAAGGATGTTTGAATCTACCATCACCTTCATGTTGACCACTGTTCATCTTCAATGTGATTAAGATCAACCTTTTTATGTGTACGGAGGTGTGCTGGTTTTTTCACTGCTTCAATAAACGGATCACTATCTGTGGTTTTTTTCAGAGTGATGGTGTGACTATTTTCCCGTTTTATAAAAAACGCATCATTGGGCTGAATCTCCAATGCATCTTTTACGTTTTTTAGGGATAAGTTAAATTTTTTATCGATCTGTACTACAGACACCATTATTTACACCTCTCTGAGCTATCATTATTTTTACACTATTATAATCCTTCATGCGAGGCTCTTAAAAAAAATGACCATGCCGGGGGATTTTTTTAAATTTTTCGTATGTGGTGTATGAATAGTGCACTGGTCTTATATGAAAACGGACGTCTGTCTTCTGGAGCCGCAGCTCGGATGGCAGGAATGTCCCGCATTCTTTTCCTATCCCGACTTCATGATTATGGGGTAGCAGCGATCTCACTCGCTCGACCATGAACATGGTGAGCAATGCAGGTATCATGACAAAAGTCTGTTTCCCCCGGTTGGTCATGCCTATCTCCGGGATTCGATCGCCACTCGTGGATTTTTTCATCACGTTCATCATCCTCATCCTCATGATGGCATACTATGGTTTTGTACCAACTATCGCGATCGTTTTGCTTCCATTCTTCATCCTGCTTGCCCTCGCCAATTCGTTAGCTATCGGGCTCTGGCTGTCAGCGCTCAACATCAAGTACCGAAATTTCCATTACACACTCCCGTTCATCATCCCGCTCGGGCCATATGCCTCGCCGATTGTCTATCCCAGTTCGATGATCCCCGAACAATTCCATATATTCTAGGGACTCAACCCGATAGCTGGTGTGATTTTCGGTTTTTTGCCGGGCGCTTCTCGGTGTGAAACCACCTGAACCGATGATGCTGGTTTTTTATGGGGGTTATCGTTGTGCTGCTTGTCGGGGGTTTGTTCTATTTCAACAGGGTGGAGCAGTATTTTGCAGATGTGATGTGATCTTCATGACCGATGATATTGCTATCCGGGTTCGTGGGTTGGGAAAGAAATATGTGATTGGGGGTGCTGAAAAAATATCACACTCTTCATGAGGGGAAACGATAAAAAAGGTTATCTTGTTATTTATCTATGATATACTATCAAAGGAGCAGCAGAAAATGGCAAAAAAGAAATTCAATCCGGAGGATGTGATCGGGAAACCCTATGCAAGGGGATTACTTCCCTATGGCGGTGGAGTTACCAGAGGCAAGATCTCATTTGCTGTCAGCGAGGAAGAACATCTGGATGGATTGAAGCGCCTTAAATCGATCATGCCATGAATTTTTCTATTTTTCTTGATACTCCTGTATTCTTTCACTGCATTGAACATGACCGGCTTGGAACAATTCTTGAGCATGCGAACAATGCCGGGTATAAAATCCAGACATCGATATCGGTTCTTGGTGAAGCGTTTACCCAGATGCATGAGGGGCGTGATGCGGTCAGGTATATCACTCACTTAAACCAGCTGCTTGATGACTGGAATATTACGGTTCTTTTTCCTAATGAGCATGTACGGGTCCTGTGCTACCAGATGGGGGAAGTTGAGATTG
>CAYWHL010000258.1:0-2740 GCA_964457995.1 uncultured Methanoregula sp.
CACCGGTATAATCCCGGCTGCATATAGAATTTCCTCGGGAACATGAGTGCACATGTATCCAGCTAAGAGCCGCCCTTTCCCTTGAAGGGTTTTGGCGTATTCATGTGTATCCTCAGTGATGCGGCGAAAATGTTCGATTATTTCGCTAGAGTCCTTTTCCATCATTTCTCATGCACCTCCTTTCTTGTGCGCTTCCATAAGATGCACGAACAACTCTGTTTTCCGTTTGGAACCTGGTATATCCATTTTCCGGACATCTACCGTTTCGGTATCGTATTCTGCGGTAGGAATTTCGTTTTTAAAAATGCGCTGCATCGCTATGTAACCGTTCCTGAAGTCAGTTTCACAACTACGGGTAGGCGCTAACAAAAGCCCGTCTGCGTTGAATTCTTCCACCATTGCCCTACCCATTTGTTCCAGTGCCCAGTAGGATCTTACCCCTTGCCAAGTAGGCCAACTCAGAACTATTTTGGCGAGCGCAGATAAGGCATCTCTTCGGCTGGACAAATCCAGTTCGTCTACCCATGCAGGGTCGATGGGTTCCCATGACCATTTTCTATCTACAAATCCCCTGAAATTGCCGGCCGTGCCGAAGGTATAGACCGAGGCGACAATCTCAGCTCCGGCGTCTCTAAGGATTCTCGCAATTTCCGGATGGCCATAGGTATGTGCCAGTCCAAAATAGGCTATTCTGTAGCGTTGATCTGAAACCACACTCTGCCCGGTCTCAACCATGTGTTGCACTTCTTTAAGTAATGCCTCATATAACCGCACAGCTTCATCCGTTGTCCTGTCCACCATGGCTGGTGGGAATAGAGCGATAAGTCGACGCTCATCCAACGGCGCGGGAGCATGCATATTTAGTGCACATATATTACCCCATAGAACCAGCACCTTGATTTCGTTTCTAGCTGCCTTGATGAACGACTCGTCCGAAAAATCCCTACCGGTTATTCTCTCGAGCCAACCTATTCCTTCCTCCATCTGATCGCACACATAATTTACGATTTTAGGATCTTTCTCCGCATCCCCCCCGCCGATCATATCTATCGGGTACATGGGTACGCCACCTAAAAGCCTTGAAACTTCCTGGTACCATTTTGAATGCAGATTGCACAAATGTGTGGTCCAGATCAAATCCGGTTTGGGATATCCTTCCTTGATTGTTCCATCTGTAATGCCTATTTTATCGCGGATCACTTCCCCTACGAACAGTTTCAGGTAACTACACGAGTGAAAGCCTAAACCTGCGATTTCAGAAGCTGCAATATTCTTACGGGCCTCTTCAGGCAATGTCCCCGCCATTGACGCGGCGTGTGGCTCGCCACCTATGATGTGTATATCATCACCTAGCCCTTTAAGGGGAGCCAACGGACTCCAGGTGGAGCCCATGCAGCGAAGGCCTTCAGAAGCATATAGGTAGTTTCTATAACAGGTGTTCTGGTAATTCTTGAAGTCGTTCCAAATTTTTAAGGTATATGGCAATTCAACCTCCTATCTGGTAACCCGGCGCCTGGGGCCGGGACATGGCCTATTTTGTCTGAATTTTAATCTCTTTTCGTGTTTTTTAACCTTTTTGATTGTTGCACATGATTCAATCATCTCCCCTCTGCCCTACCTCTCCACCTGCTGTCGCCACCATCCAAGTTGATTTCGATATTGAATTTGATTCATAATATTAGTTGGCAAAAGATGTCAAGCATTTTATTTATATTTTTTTAACGCTCTGTTTTCTCGAATAGACCAATATACCGTGGTTTTACGGGACATGCCCATAATTTTGCGCTGAACCGAGACAAATTGAATTAGGTTCATTTGTTAACCTCCAAAAAAGCCTTCCCCGATTGCCCGACCCTTCCGCAGGCGGTGTTTAGCTCCCTTTTCTCACCGACTGGTGTATCTGAGCCATGAAAACCAAGTAAAACTCATCTTATGAGTATTCCGGGCGATTCCGGCAGAGGTTGGGAAGGGCGCGGATGCGATGACAGTGAATCGGGGGCTTGATCATGCCGGGGAGAGTGGAAGATCGAGAAAATCCGGGTAGAGCTTTCCGTTGGGACCATCTATTCTTTCGGTTTTATCTGAATAAACTCCGGCTGGCAAAATACCGTGGAAACGAAATAAATATCCCCGCAACCGCCTTTGTAAACACTCGCCCCTTGGCCAGGATGTTCAAATCCATCCGGTCAATTTAACCCCACAACATCATGCGGCAGAATTTGTTTGACCGACAGGGGTCGATTCTATACACTGCGGTCACAAAAAAGCAGTTTCTGATCATCTCATTTCATCTCATCATTATCTCATCTTATCCGATGCTCTCCCTGGAGCAAGGTCATGCGGAGACTGCGCCGCTCCTTCGGGAGTCGCGTGACACGCATTGATCCCCGGGGCCTTTTCCGATGGGCTTGCCGAAATCCGTCTCCGCGCATCCCGGCGAGCATTCCGTATCCGCCTCGGAGGAGGATTCGCACTATGACACGCTTTAGAGAAGACAGATTGACGGAGAAGGAAAGGTTTGAAGCCCTGCTCATGAGACAACCCGTGGATCGGGTCCCCTTTTATCTGTGGGAGTTTTCCTTTGCAGCCATAAACGTCGGGTATCCGAAGGTCGTTACGTTTACAGATGCAGACAAAAGTTTTGAAGCACATCGCCGAACCAAGGACATGTACGATGGATGGCACTACATCTACTTCACCCCCGGGGCCATCGGGGCCAGGGAATTCGGGGGCGAAGCGA
>CAYWHL010000259.1:0-2738 GCA_964457995.1 uncultured Methanoregula sp.
GTACCAGGATGCATTTCATGAAGGATCATTTATGGGAAAAGGGATCTATGATCTCAATGCCTTCTCACGATCCGTTGAGGGGCGGTTTCCTGAAAACCTCATTTTAAGTCATGATCTGCTGGAAGGATGTTATGCCAGGACAGGTCTTGTCAGTGATGTAGAGGTCATCGAGGATTACCCGGCCAGTTACCTGGCTGACAGCAGGCGAAGGCACCGCTGGATCCGGGGAGACTGGCAGATTGTACCGTGGCTGCCGGCGTTCGTCCCGGACAACTCTCCAAAAAAGCAGAAAAATCCACTCTCACCCCTCTCACGATGGAAGATCTTTGACAATATGAGAAGAAGCCTCGTTGCACCGGCAACATTTTTCCTTCTCCTCATAGCCTGGACCGTTCTTCCGGATCCACGGTTCTGGACCATGTATATCACCTCGCTGTACCTGGTTCCGGCGCTGATTATGAGTGGCTGGAAGGTTCTGAGAAAGCCAGCGGAACAAACCTGGGTGCTGCACCTCTATGATTTGCCCAGGGTTATCCAGGACCAGTTGGCAGTACCTCTTCTTACCCTGGCCTTCCTCCCGTATGAGGCCTATATTTCCCTTGATGCAGTGCTTCGTTCCTGCTGGCGGATGGTCGTATCTCATCGTAATCTTCTGGAATGGACTACCCACCAGGAGGCCGGGCTGGCGGGAAACCATGACCTTGCGGGATTCTACTGGATTATGTTGCCGGCACCGGTAATCGGTGCAGCATTACTCTTTGGTATGGCTCCCCTTGACCCGGTTGCAAACCGTTCAATTGGTTTGTTTGGTCTTGCATGGATCCTTGCCCCGGCCATCGCATGGTGGATTAGCCGGCCCAAAGGAACTGAAACCACCCCTCTTACCGCCGGGCAGGAGCGTTTTTTACGGCGTGTTGCACGAAGGACCTGGCGTTTCTTTGAGAACTTTGTCACCGCTGAAGATCATTATCTTCCCCCGGACAACTACCAGGAACAGCCGGTCGCGGCTCTTGCCCACCGCACATCCCCAACCGATATCGGGCTCTCTCTTCTCGCAAATCTTACCGCATATGACTTTGGGTATATCCCGGCGAGTGAACTGCTTGAACGGACCCGGAAGACCGTGACGAGTATGGGGCAGCTGAAGAGATTCCGGGGTCATTTTTACAACTGGTATGATACCATCACCTTAGAGCCGCAGCTCCCGAGATATATTTCCACGGTCGACAGCGGCAACCTTGTCGGGGCCCTGCTCGTAGTACGGCAGGGACTGCATGAACTCGCGGATTGCCCGGTCCTTTCGAAGGGATTTGCCAATGGTTTGTCAGATGCACTGTCGCTCCTCGCACATGCCATCGATACTGCCACAGAAAAGAAAACGGGAGAGGTGCCGGAATCTGCCCGGTCAGGGATTGCTGACCTTCAGGAGCGTGCAGCCCGGATGTCCGGCTCGACTGCCGAAGCCTCCGTTCAGCTGTCCATTCTTGACAGGACCGCATCTGAAGTACTGGCTGTTCTCACGAGCCACCCGGATGATGAAGTCAGGTGGTGGGCTGCCGCCGTACAGCGACAGATTGAAACTCATACCCGGGATTTCAGAACCTTTACCGCATGGGAATCCATAGGAAGTCCACCGGATACTCTCCGGGATGAGGTCCCGCAGGAACTGGGACCATATCTCTCCCTGGTCTACGAAACGCTTGAGACGCTGAACACCCAGATCCCTTCTCTCAGGGATGTCGCCGGCATACATCATGATCTTCATTCCCGGCTCGGTCCTCTGCTGGAATGGCTTGAAACCCCTTGGGATACGGACAGCAGATCTGGCACGGGTCGTCTCTGGTTGATCCGGACTCTTGAGGAGATGAGGACCTCGAGCGGGAAGGCAGAAGAGCTCATCTCGTCACTCTCGATTCTTGCCGACCGGTGTAGTGTATATACAGAAATCGAGTATGAATTCCTGTATGACAGGACTAGCAACCTTCTCTCCATCGGGTATAATGCGACCGATCTCAGGCGGGATGCCAGTTTTTATGATCTGCTTGCCTCGGAGGCACGGCTCACCAGTTTTATCGGCATCGCCCAGGGTCAGCTCCCGCAGGAGCACTGGTTCGCATTAGGGCGTCTGCTCACGACTACGGGAAGGGGGAAGCCCACCCTTATCTCATGGAGTGGATCTATGTTTGAATACCTGATGCCACTCCTCGTGATGCCGACCTATGAGAATACCCTCCTCGATCGCACCTATCATGCAGTGGTAGACCGGCAGATCGAGTATGGCCGCACGCGGGGTGTCCCCTGGGGAATATCAGAATCCGGGTATTATATCACCGATGCAGCACTGAACTTCCAGTACCGGGCATTTGGAATTCCCGGCCTTGGCTTCAAGCGCGGACTTGCCGGGGACCTGGTCATCGCTCCGTATGCTGCGGCAATGGGCCTGATGGTCAATCCCGATTCGGCCTGTATAAATCTCGAGAAGATGGAATCCCGGGGGTATGCAGGAGATTACGGGTTTTATGAAGCGGTGGATTTCACTCCCTCCCGGGTGCCCCAGGGCCAGAACCACCGGGTAGTACAGTCGTTCATGGCACATCACCAGGGAATGGCTCTGCTGTCGGTAGCCTATGTACTGTTGAATCGTCCTATGCAGAGGAGATTTGCATCAGATCCGGGTCTTTCTGCAACCGTGATGCTGCTCCAGGAAAAGATGCCCCGGAACACCCCGTTCTATCCCC
>CAYWHL010000260.1:0-2724 GCA_964457995.1 uncultured Methanoregula sp.
TGCTGCCGCCGATTGTTCGTGCAGATGTGGATGAGCGGTTGATCAGCGCGGGGGAGGAACTTTACGAACTCCGTAAACCGGGACAGATATTTGATCAGGTCATCTCAGATATGGTAGCCCGGGAGAAGCGCCACCGGTTATTTGAGGATGCGGAACGTAAAATGCGCGATGGCCACTTTGTGGAGCTTGAAGATAGTGACATTCATCACCAATATTGAAGATGAGCCCCGGGCATTTCTTGAGAGTCATTTAAGCAAAAACTCAATTCCACTAATTACCAATGAGTAACTTTTATCATCTATGCTAATTAGTAATTAGTATGGCCTCTAAAGAGCAGTTACGGCATCTCGTAATCCAGCAGAAAACCCAGATAGAGAAGAGTGGGGATTTTGTTGAGCGCTCACTCTTTAACCCGGTTATCGCGGCCCTCAACGATAACCGCGTGATCATCTTATCGGGCATCAGGAGATGCGGAAAATCTACGCTCTTAAAACAGATCATGCAGACCCGTAAGGATTACTGTTACGTCAATTTCGAAGATGAGCGTCTGCTCACTTTCCGGGCAGAAGATTTCAGTGTCCTTAATGAAGTCCTCATTGAAGTGTACGGGCCGGCCGGTATATATTTCTTTGACGAGATCCAGAACGTGGAAAAGTTCGAGACATTTGTCCGGAGGCTCCAGGACAGCGGCAGGAAAGTTATTCTAACCGGTTCCAATGCCTCACTGCTCAGCCAGGAATTCGGCACCCGGCTTACCGGGAGATATAAGCTCTTCGAAGTCTACCCCTTCTCCTTTGTGGAATTTCTCCGGTTCCATAAAACATCGATACGGAAAGAATCGCTGTATCTTCCGGAAGAGAAAGTAAACTTAATCAGGTTATTCGGTCGCTATGCCGAGTGCGGGGGGATGCCGGAATACCTCATTAACAATGATAGCGATTACATCAAAACTTTGTACGACAACATCCTCTACCGCGATATTATCGCACGCCACTCCATCCGGAGACAGCGGCTCTTAAGAGAACTTGTAGGAATCCTTGCCTCCACCATCACGCTCCCCTTTACGTATAATTCCTTGAAAAAAAGCCTCGGGCTGATGAACGCTATCACTGTCAAGGAATATATTTCGTACCTCAGTGGCGCATACCTGTTCTTTGAACTCCTCCGGTTTGATTATTCTGTAAAAAAACAGCTCAATTCCCCCCGCAAGATCTATATCATCGATACTGCATTCAGTGCCATCAGCGGTTTTTCTCTTTCACCGGATAAAGGGAGAATTCTTGAGAATATTGTCTTTATCGAACTCAAACGGAGAGGGGGTGAAATTTTTTACTTTGCGGGGGATAGGGAATGCGATTTCATTATCAAAAACCAAAAAAAGATCGTTACAGCGATCCAGGTCTGCTATGAATTCACAAAAGAAAATCAGGAACGGGAAACTGCAGGTCTTCTAAAGGCAATGACTGAATTTAAATTGACAGAGGCAATGATCCTTACGTACGATCAGGAAGATATTCTGAAATTCGATAAGAAAACCATCATCATCAGGCCGGTCTGGAAGTGGCTTCTTGAAACAGTCCCCTTATCCCACAGAGATGATGATAAAAACCACCCTCCCTGCCCCCCAACCAATGTATCCAGCGATCCCAAGCGAGATCGTCAAGCCAATTGAGCCTAATTGCGCACATTTGGCTCTCCGACGTTATTTTTTTGAATCCGGGCTCACAGGAATGAGATAAAAATGAATTTACATCCATTTGCCCCGAATTCCGCACATATCCTGATCCCGGGTAAGACATACTCCGGATTGAAAACTCTGAAATGACCTCTGTTTGCCAAAAGGAGACTGATTTGAAATATCGCATCACTACCGTAAGTCGCATCTCCTAAAGAGTTTTGTCATCGACGGTGAACGACGGAGCCATGAAGGATACAGGAAAATTATCATCATTAAGCCGGTCTGGAAGCAGCTCATAAGAAAAGTTCCACGGTCTTCCATAAGAGAGCGGCTAAAAACACCCTCCCGGCCCCCCAACCAATGTATCCAGTGATCCCAAGACCGATCCTCAAGCCAATTGAGCCCATTTAGACACTTTTCGGGGTTCATTTTATAGGGATTTAAGCCAAACAGAGTGTGAAATGAGGAGATCGAAAATTATATAGCTCCATTTTTCGCGAATTAGACACTTTTTTTCGAATCGTGCAAAAAGGGGTTTTTCTAAATCGTTCATTTTGGAGCCTGTTTGCCAAAAGGAGCGTAATTTGAAATATCGCATGACTCCCGTAAGTCACATCTCCTAAAGAGAGTTTATCTTCGACGTGACCGACGGAGCCTGTAGAAGTGTGACCCCCAATCAGGGCCCCCGCCCGTCTGGAGCATTTCAATCCACACACACGCGACGGGTGTGACTAAAGGCAACGACGGCGAAAGCCGCACCAGTGAAATTTCAATCCACACACACGCGAGGGGTGTGACATGTGGAAAGGTGCGATGTCCTCAAAGATGGAATTTCAATCCACACACACGCGAGGGGTGTGACGCTTTCGTTTCAATGGGCCCGTATCAAATTTACATATTTCAATCCACACACCCGCGAGGGGTGTGACAGGGGTACCCACCACTCTGTTTTTTGGTATGGGATTTCAATCCACACACCCGCGAGGGGTGTGACGGATTGTACAAAGTTGTACATCAGGAAATTTATTATTTCAATCCACACACCA
>CAYWHL010000261.1:0-2689 GCA_964457995.1 uncultured Methanoregula sp.
GAGTTGCCGATCTGGAGATGTGGTACCATTTTTTGTGAAATTTCCGGTACCACGCGTCCTCCATCCAGCACTCCCGGTACATCGGTGGCGAGCCCCACGCGATCGATTTTCAGCACAACCGCAAGATACCGCACAAGCTGGTCGCCCGATACGATACAGGCACCCCGGGAAAGGTCCATCACCACGTCACCGTGGATCACAGGAACCATGCCGAGCAGAAGCATCTTTTCCAGATGCCGGTATTCAAATGCGATGAGCCTGCCATTATCTGCCACTGCTGCATGGAGAGGGTGAACACCCACTGCCGGTACCCCTTTCTGACGGAGGGCTTCAACAACTGCATCATTTAACCTGCTCACCGCCCGATGGGTAATATAGACCCCATCAGTCTGCCCGGCAACAGCACCATTGTCCAGCCGATACAGTTTTGCTTCCGGGTGTCCGCACGAACCAGCCCCGTGAATGATAACCAGTCCTTTTCCGGTGGTGGCCCGTGTAATTGCCGACGAAACGAATGAAAGCTGATCATAATTAATGGCACAATCGGTTTTCTTGTCGGTGATCACACTGCCACCAAACTTTAAGAGGATGCGTTCAGACATTTTTTTCCATCCTTGCACCTTCGGTATCGATGCTGGTTATGATTGCACGGGCCTCGCACGCCTCGATCGCTGCAGCGATCCGGTACTTCAACTGCTTTGGGCAGAGGGCAACCATGCATCCCCCTCCACCAGCACCTGTTATCTTGGCTCCGAATGCTCCCGCTTCCCGGGAAGCAAGCACAATCTTTGACAGTTGCGGATGACCTACTCCAAGTGCTTCGAGAAGTGCATTATTCATGTTCATATACCGTCCCAGTTCCTTTGGATTGTTGAGATGGTGGATGGCACTCATACTCACTCCTTCTATGGCATCGAGTATCGGATTCACGATTTCGGGATGTTTCCTTTTTTGTTCCCCCACAAGCTCCACCATCTTTGCAGTGCTGTGCGAGACAAGCGAATCACCTATGACAAGGTGCATATGCTGGGGGGGGAGCCGCCGGCGGGAGCCACCGCTGATAAGTACAATTCCGCCATATATGGAAACTGTTGTATCCGTGGGGCTCGCCCGCCCCTTCTGCACCTTTTTTTCTATCTCAAACGCCATATCAGCGATATCTTCCCGGGATTTATGAAGCGAGAACTCATCGTTGATCGCGGAGAGTGTCGCAACGGTGACTGCTGCAGATGAGCCCAGCCCTGATGAACTCGGGATCTGAGAATTAATATAAACACTACCCATGACACCCATCGCCTCGAAACAACCGTCAATATAGGGAGATTTTGCACGCTGGGGGCGTTTGGCATTTCTGACAGTGACAAATACACGGGGTTTTATTGCCATCGCTATGCCTGGCTTCCCGTATACCACCGCATGTTCACCGAACAAAAATACCTTGCCCGGCGCACTCCACGTTGCCAACCTACATCACCGCAATGGCTGCATAACCCACGACCTCGCGACGGTCTCCTGTCACCTCACCACTTGTCGCATACCGTATAAGCTGTGCCTTCTTTGCCCCAAGCTTTCCACATGCTGTCACCATTGCAGCAATCGGCCCATACCCGCAGACCGAAACATTCCGTGCCTCGATTCGATGGTAAAACTCCGGAACATTAAACGTGGTCAGCGATTCGATTGCATAGAGATCATCTTTCTTTGCCTTCTCTTCTGCCACATAGTGAGAGAAATCGCTGGATGCTACAATCCGGACATCACGATTCGTCCGTTTGACCGCGGTTCCTATCTTCTCTGCCAGTCGCATCGCGCTTGGATAGTCCTGCTGCCCCATCATCACCGGTGCAATCCGTGCACGGGGGAACCGGTACTTGATGAAAGGCATCTGCACTTCAAGCGAATGTTCGTCGCGATGAGAGAACTCATCCGTTTCGATATCAAGCAGTTCAACAAACTCTACATCCGTATCAACTACACCAAGCGGTGTTTCCCACGGAACCTTTGAAACACAGTTGATGTACCCACGGTGAGATGGGCCAATAACGACAAAAGTACCTGAAAAATCAGGTGAGATCGTCGAAAATGCCTGTGCAGCAATCGCCCCGGAATAGATGTATCCTGCATGAGGAGAAACAATACCCAGGGAGTTATCCGCCCCGCGGCTTACGGAGAAGTACTTCTCCAGGAGCTGCTCGAGGTGGGAAGGATCCCTTGGATAAAACATGCCAGCCACTGCGCATGTACGCATCGTCATCGAATCAACCCTCTGGTAGTTATATTATATCTAACGATCGGTCATCTGGAAAGGAAACCGGCCGTGTCAGATTTCAATTTCGAAGTCCTCTGCGGTGAGAGCGGTTGAGATCCCACGAAGACGGAGCATCTCACGGGTGAGCAGGAAATAAATCATTGACAACGCTTTGCGACCCTTGTTATTGGTAGGTATTACAAGATCCACGTACTTGGTAATGTTGTTGGTATCACAAAGTGCAACAACGGGTATACCGCACTGGACTGCTTCATTGATAACCTGCGCATCACCGATAGGGTCGGTGACAACAACAACCTGTGGCTCAATATAGCCGTCAAGAACCGGGTTGGTGAGCAGCCCCGGGATAAAACGGCCGGTTGCCGCCATTGCCCCGATAGTATCAGAGAATTTCTTGGCCGGGAACTGTCCGTACTGCCG
>CAYWHL010000262.1:0-2654 GCA_964457995.1 uncultured Methanoregula sp.
TCGCAATCTCCATCACCAGAGATTTTTTGTTCAATCCGAACCGTTCCACAACCATATTGACATAGGTGTTGCAGTGCGCCAGCCAGCTGGATGAATAGGACGAGAAATATGCATAATCCGCCGAAAAAATATTTTCCGGTGTCTCGAATTCATCCAGCTGGACGAGATGGCAGTGAGGACAATAATAGATCTCAAGCGGGTAATAGGTTTCCGGCTGGTGGATATCATCTTCTGATAGATAGGCATTGGATAAGGGTGAATTACCCAGGTCCAGAAATGGCGGGGGAAGTCGTCTTCCGCAGGATCGACAGCATTCCATGGTCACACCATACTTTGCTGAATATTCATATATTCATCAATATGAGCAGATCGCTGGCTGTACACTACATCTTCTGACAAACCCTCACTCCGGTATTCATCAACAGTGAACTGCAAGGATTTTTTTAATGGGAGAACAGGATGCCATTTCAGCAGATGAACTGCCTTGTTGATGTCCAGTACCAGCATATTCGACTCCTTATTTTTCTGTTGAGATTCGTTGATGTGGTACATTCCGCTGCCCCATTGACAGATGATCTCCTGTACAAGATCTTCAACAGTCACCGCGTTGCATGCATAAGGACCAAAATTCCACGGACTACAAAACGTTTTTCCATCTGATCCAGAGAGTGCGCTGCCGAGTAAGAGATATCCGTACAGTGGTTCCAAAACGTGCTGCCATGGGCGCACCGAATGTGGATTCCGGAGTTCGATGGAGCGATTACATCTCAATGATCGAATGCAGTCCGGAATAATCCGATTCTCTGACCAGTCACCCCCGCCAATAACATTGCCGGCACGAACCGACGCAACTGCTGGAGAATTCTTTTCTTGGAAAAAAGAGCTGATATAGGATGAGATAACGATTTCAGCGGCACCTTTTGATGCACTGTAGGGATCCTTTCCCCCCATAGGATCGGTTTCCCGGTACCCGTGAACCCACTCATGGTTTTCATAACACTTGTCGCTCGTTACCATTACGGCAGCTTTTATTCCGGGATTTTTCCTGATCGCTTCAAGAATATTCAGGGTTCCGGTTACATTGGTAGTAAAGGTCTGATGGGGATCCTTGTAGGAGTCAAGCACAAGAGCCTGGGCTGCCAGATGAAAAACAAAATCCGGTCTGGATTTCCGGATTGCATCTGTAAGTATGGTAAAATCACGAATGTCTCCATTGATATGATCGATCTTTGAATGAAGGCCAGATACGGTGAAATTATCCTCACAGGTTTTTGGCGATAACCCAAAACCGGTAACACGGGCACCGAGTTTCAGTAACCATATTGCAAGCCATGACCCTTTGAATCCTGTATCTCCGGTAATTAAGACCTTTTTTCCTGAATATGTGGTCAAGGAGAAAGGGTTCATTGCCAAATCTTCCAGAATGCCTTATTTTCATCCCATATTTTATTCAGATAATCCATATCGCGGAGGGTGTCCATACAGGCCCAGGATCCATGATGTTTGTATACCATTAATTCGCCTTCCTGGGCAAGAATTTCGAGAGGCCCAAACTCAAAATCACAATTTTCATCTGGAGTAAGATAATCAAAAATTTTCCGGTTAAATACGAAAAAACCGCCATTAATATATTCTGATCCTGAGCTGGGTTTCTCGCTGAAACTTTCAACGCGATCACTGTTAATTTTCAATTCTCCAAATCGTGCTGCCGCATTAACTCCTGTAACTGTGGCAATTTTTCCATGACGACGATGGAACTCCAGAAGTTTTGGAATATTAATATCGGAGACCCCGTCCCCATAGGTCAACATAAATTCATTATTTTTTATATATTTCTCAACTCTTTTGATCCTTGCCCCTTTCAAGGATTTTTCACCGGTATTTGCAAGAGTAACCTTCCAGTCATTTTCTTTAACGTCATTGTGAAAAACGCAGGTATTTTGGGGATTGCCCAATTCTATCGTAACGTCACTGTCCATCAATTCATAATGATAAAAATATTCCTTTATCATTTCTCCTTTATACCCGAGAGCAAGAATAAAATCTTTGAATCCATAAGATGCAAAAATTTTCATGATATGCCAGAGGATCGGGCGGGTTCCGATCTTTACCATTGGTTTTGGACGAAATTCCGTCTCTTCCTTAAGTCTGGTTCCGAGTCCACCACACAAAATGACAACTTGCATTAAAACACCAATTAACAAGTACATTGGTTATTTGATGAGGATAATTATTTGTTTTCCCATATAACCGGACTTTAAAATTCTGGCATTGATCCTGTGTCATTTCCTGACATCAGTTTTCTACAGTCAAATTAATTTTTGGAAATCAACAATCGTTGGTAAAAAGTAAGTTGTACCGCTATAATTTTACATTCGGAAAATCAGGGTCTCTGAATCCACATTATGGATTTATCATGACCCGCAAGTCGTGGAGTTATTTTCTTCATAAAAAATAATGATCTCTGTCGAATATATAGTTCATACCGTAAGAATCGTTTATAAAAATCTTGGCCATGGAATCCCAAGGTTGACGCTCAGATTTTTGAGTTCATCGTGAATTCCTCTATCCAGTTTAAATAAAACACTGATGTAAATTCCTGCACCCACGATAACTACCGCTAAAACAGCTGCAATATGGGTAAGTGGCAGGAA
>CAYWHL010000263.1:0-2635 GCA_964457995.1 uncultured Methanoregula sp.
AGAAGGGCCAGTTCATTATTGGTTCTGAACTATCCCTTTCGTACCAGCCAAAGATGTGTGAGAAGACGCTATGGCAGGTCTGGGAAGAGAACTCCGGAAGAGTATACATCCGGGCGCCGACCAATGAGGAGATAATCAGGAGTTACTACCTGTCCGTTTACAGCATCGATGTCAGGGATGTGAAAAAGATCCAGATCAGAACGGTGTCATGCCAGGCCTGCGATGTCTGCCTGGAGACGTACCGTTTCGGGCTCACCGTGAATGCGAGCGACATGCAGCCGTTGCTCGATGAAGGCTGGACGAGGTTTAAAGTAATTCCTCCTGCACCATCGGTCGTTTCCCCACCCGTGAAGGTACCTCTGCCTGGTACTGCCCAAAACTCTGAAAGACAGGTAACGGTATATTCAGCGCTAAAAGGGAATGCGTTTAAATATGGGGGTCCTGCGGTTATGTATGTTGAATATGCAAAGACCGGATATACTTTCGTCTTTGTTAGTACTAGTGTGAAAAATATTGGCCCCGACACAATAACGGTATCAAGCGGGGATTTCAGTATCAGGAATTCTGAAGGCAACAGATTTGACCCCATAATGAATCATGGAACCAGTAATGCCAGCTGGAGTTATCTGACGGACCTCGACAAAAATCAAAGTATAAGCGGGTCAATCGATTTTGAGGTTCCCTTACCAGCAAAAAATTTAGCGGTATATTATGATTTTGGGAACGTCTCCAATAGCATCAGACTTGCATACTGGAAAATTGATTAATTTTTTTGTTTTTGTTGGATAAGGGCATCTATCTCTTTATAATAACATTTTATTTTTGTCCGAACCTCTTTTTCATCGCTTTTGTTAAAAAAAAGTTTCGCAAATATACTCCCCTGCCATTTGATAAATGTATCAATACAGTCCTGACAAATATCTACACCCTGAGACTCGTTTATCGTTAAATGATGGAGAGCAGGTTGGTAATTTTGGATAGGTTGACGCATACATCGCATCCTCACACCCGGTGATCTGCAAATCGGAAAAAGGGTACAAGTTTATCGGTGAACGCAGAGATGAGTGATGACGAGCCCTTTTTTGATAAAGATATCACATCCCAGACAATAGCAATTGGTTGACTTGATGGTTGAGGGAATTGTTGATCTCCCCCGTGCGCAGAAGAGTGCATTAGGCGGATAATCTGCAAGCTTGTTCTGCTTGAATGTAGGGCACATTTTACAAATGCACTTCTCCAGGTTTTCTTCCGTATCTTCCACTTTATGAGTATCTTCCACCGGTGTTTTCATAGTAAATCTCACCAGTATGTAATATCGTGAGAATATAATGATATCCTTCCCCGGTATCATCTCCCTGTTCATGATGAGCCCTCAAATGGCCATGAAGATATGAAGTGCTGCCCTATCAGCCGGCCCGGCCGGGCGTGGTGAGCAGGCACGGAAAGCCAATACTACCTTAGCAGGAAATCCTTGTTGCCCTCATTTTACCAAATCCTTATTCAGGTTCGCAACATATCACTTCGCATCCAGGTAATCGTCATGTCGCACCACCGGCATAACCTTGCAAAACGAGCGGGGCAGCCCCCCGGAACTCTCCTTCTGAACAATGACTCCCCTCACCCACCGGCCCTTATCAGGGTAATCGATTATGACGATGCCAATCTCCAGGAAAAAACGGTCAGGCAGATCTCGGAATGCTTCCCGTTCCGGGACACCGAGACGGTGACCTGGATTAATATCGATGGCCTTGGAGACTCAAAAATCATCGAAGATCTCGGAAAACACTTTGCCATCCACCCGCTTATCGTCGAAGATATTTTTAATACCGAGCAGCGCCCGAAGACAGAGGATCTCGGCCAGTATCTTTACATCCACCTGAAGATGATTTCCTTAAGTGATACGGAGCCGGGCATCAAAATAGAGCACATAAGTCTTCTCCTTGGGCCAAACTACCTGATATCGTTCCAGGAAAATATCGGGGATATCTTTGATCCTGTGCGGGAACGGATACGGAAAAATGGCAGGATCCGGAAATACGGTCCGGATCACCTTGCCTACGCGCTTATCGATGCCATCGTTGATAATTATTTTATCGTAATGGAGAAACTCGAAGGACAGGTTGAGGATCTTGAGGAAGAACTGGTCACAAACCCGACACAGGATTCCCTTCAGAAAATCAACAGGCTCAAAAAGGATATGATATTTCTCAGGAAATCGGTCTGGCCCCTCCGCGAGGTAATCAACACCCTTGAGCGCTCTGATTCTCCCCTCGTTTTGGAATCTACTGCGATTTACTTAAGGGATGTGTATGACCACACGATCCAGGTCATTGATACACTGGAAACCTTCCATGATATGGTATCCGGGATGATTGACATCTATCTTTCGGGCCTGAGCTACAAAATGAATGAGATCATGAAGGTGCTCACGCTCATTGCCACCATTTTTATCCCGCTCACTTTCATCGTCGGGGTATATGGGATGAATTTCAGATATATGCCTGAAATTGAGTGGGAATATGGTTATTATTCGGTACTCATCGTTATGATCCTGGTTGTTATGGGGATGTTAACGTACTTCCACAGAAAGAAGTGGATCTGACACCTCACCGGACCGCGACCCGGTCCGTCGCTT
>CAYWHL010000264.1:0-2622 GCA_964457995.1 uncultured Methanoregula sp.
ACAGATATGGGCCTTGATACTGTGTTCAAGGGTAAGATAAAAACCTTGTAGTGATCATTTTTTCGCTATTCAGGATTGACATCTCCCACGACAAAAATCGTGTGATTATCACTTCATCGATCTGAACGTATCCTAGTACAATAAAAAAGAGGCTATCCGGTATATCGGATACGATTACTCTAAGTGTATAACCGGGCAGGTTTTACTTACTGCACGTGCAAGTCTCGCATCTGCTGTAACGAGCGGGACGTTGCAGCGGATTGCGGCAGCGACAAAAAGTGCATCATAGATCGTAATCCGGTGGTAGCATGAGAGAGCCCATGCCGGAGTAATCAGTTCATGTGCAGGAATCACTTCACAGGTCTCCTGAATAAATGCAATTGCATTATCCAAAAACACCTTCACGGATTCCGGATCAAGACCTGCATGCACAGCCCGTTTCCACGCGGCATTCGCCACTTCAGTATAGGCCAGGTCAACAGTAATGCAGTCATGTTCAGCTGCTGTATTAATTGCTTTACCGGTGATCGTTTCCGGTAAGAAGATTGCCGCAATGATGCAGGAGTCCAGTACGATCTTATCGTGCATCCCGGTCCTCACGGATTGCCTGCTCTGCCGTAATGCCAGTGATTCGCAGGTGCTGGTTCTCGCGAGCCTTGGAAAGCAAATAATCCTTACGCTTCGTTTTTACTAATTGTTCTATGAGGGAACGGATCTCCGTCTGAAAGTTCAGGTCCGGCATCTCCTCAATCATCTTACGGACCCGGGTATCTACCCTGATACTGTAAACAGATGTTGAAGACATAATATTTTGTTTACATTTATTGTATATAATATCTGTCAATCACGGGTGTGTCTCCGCTACTCTTAAGCTCGCTTCTCGCTCTCCTCCATTTACGCTTCTCGCTCACAGACGAACTCCTGTTTTTCCCGGAGTTGTCCTGTTGAGAGGATGACGCCCACAGCTTGTCGCTTTGCACCGTCGCCGTAAGCTGCTACTACCCGCTCCTCACAAACCGTCTGCACGAAAATGTTCGGTGCTGTTGATCATACTCATGAATAACGCTCAGTGACTCACTGGCGTCACTGGCGTCACTGCCGCCCGCTGATACGGTTGTCAACAAGGCGCTCCCTCGGTCCGCCGGGCCACAATTTAAAAAATTTCTCAATTTAAAAAACCGTAATTTTAAGGAGATCCGGCAAATGGTATTTTTAAATCTTTTAACCATTTAAAGAGAGGGATGTATTGGATGTTGCCCCGGATGCCGAACCATTCTTCAGTCTTTTTGTGCTCTTCATCCACGGTTAAGATGATACGATTTTCGCACGCACAATCACGACCGGCTATCAGAAGCGCGTTAACTTCACGGTGTCGTGTTTTGTCATCAGTGAGATCAGTGCATACCTGAATTAGTGCAATTATCTTCCCGCTTTGCTGAATAACAAAATCAACCTCCTGCTGATTTGCATTCTTCCAGTAGTAAAGATTTATGCTATTTGCCAGTTCGAGTTGATGGAGTGCAATTGCCACGAGATTTTCCATGAGACTTCCATCATTCCGGGAAAATCTGAATCCTTTTGCAGTTACAAAACCATTATCGATACAATAGCACTTCTTATTTGCCAGCACCTGTTCTTTTACTTTGTATGAGAACCTCGGGATTGAAAAAAAGAGAAACGCTTCTTCTAAGTACGCCAGGTATTTCCGTACGGTCCGGTCACTGCGGCACCCGGTCACCTGGGAGAGACGGTGTACAGAATATTCTCCTGCCACGTTCGAACAGAGATACTGGGCCAGATCGCCTAACCCCTGCGGGGATCTGACCTTGTAGCGCTGTATGATGTCTTTGTAAACCACTGCATCGAAGAGCCGGATAAGGTACTCTTTCCGGTCAATCGTTGTTAACAGGAGTTCGGGAAAACCTCCGCTCGCAGAATATTCTGTCAGGTGCGCACGATATTCACTTTCTGTATATTCACCTTCTTTCGTACGCAGGTATTCAGCAAAAGAGAAGGGAAATATTGTTGTTACCGTGTGACGCCCGGTTAAGTGTGTTGCAAGTTCCTTACTGAGCAGGTGAGCATTGCTTCCGGTTATGTAGAGCGTGTAACCCTGCCGGGCGAGCCGGTTTGCTAAAAGTTCCCAGCCCGGTATATTCTGGATCTCATCGAGCAGGAGCGTCTTTGATCCAGAATACAGATCCGCTACTGCTGTCAGAATGTCGGGAATTTTTTTTACATCATTGAGTTCTTCGTCATCGAAATTTACATAACCGAAAGGACCCTGTGACATCAGGTAACGGGTTACAAAGAATGATTTGCCTGCTCTCCGGGGACCAATTACGATCCGGATCAACTGGTTGTTCCCATCCCGCATCTCTGCAGTGCGCTCAATATAGTGCTCCACCTTTCGGAGATCCAGTTCCTTTTTCTGGTTGATAAGAGCATCCTTTACGGTCATAATGTGTTCTATAGTATTGTAATACAAAAAAATAGATAAAATTTTGTATTGTGTTTATTAAAACCAATTTCTCATATACCAGATCACTTGAGGTGACATGGTCCCACTCATACCCCAAAAAATGACCATCCGGGTCTATTCCAGGCCCCGATTGCCCGGAA
>CAYWHL010000265.1:0-2620 GCA_964457995.1 uncultured Methanoregula sp.
TACCCGGAAGAAAAACCTCAACAAGTGCGGGTTGGTGAAAATTCTCCAAAACATTTTTACACGCAATCAACAGTTGATTTTTATCCAGCACCTTTGAAGTGATCGAAATTCCTTTACCGGTACCCTCGGCAACCGGTTTCACAAATAAAGGAAACGGAAGGTTAATTTTATCCAGATCGTTTTCATTCTCAACTACAAAAAAATCCGGTGTGGTGATCCCGATATCTCGAACAACGTGTTTTGCCATTCCTTTATGCAATGAAAGTGCTAAAACAAGTGGATCAGAAAATGTATATGGTATATCATAGGCATCCAGAATAGCCGGGATTTGAGATTCCCTTCCAATACCGTACATCCCTTCGGCAATATTGAAAACCAAGTCCCATTGATCACCCCTTGCCAGACGTGAAACAAGAGTTTTTACATTACCTATATAATCGGTTTTGTATCCAAGTTTCTGCAGGGTAGTTTCGATCGCAGTAACGGTATCTTCGCTATCGAATTCTGCTGTTTCTTCTTCGGTGTATCCGTTTTTCAAATACTCAGATCGCAGATCATATGTCAATCCAATAGTTAATTTGGAGTTTTCAGCGTACTTGGATTGAGCTGTAATTTTCATCTCAATTTTATGATTCGTAATTATCCGTATTGTTGATAGGTTCCGGATATAAAAAGGGTTTCCCCTGATAGTTTCGAAGTGTCCACCCGGCATTATCTCTACTGATTATCGTTTTTGGGGCTACAACAATTTTTCCGCCTCCACCTGGAGCATCTACAACAAAGGTTGGCACCGCATAACCGGTTGTAAATCCTCTTAGCTGCTCCATAATTTGCAGCCCTCTCTTTAGAGGTGTTCTTAAATGACTGCTGCCCTGAATTGGATCACATTGGTAAAGATAATAAGGACGAACACGTATTTTCAGCAATCCCTGAAATAGTTCTTTCAGTGTATCTGCACTGTCGTTGACACCTTTGAGAAGTACTGTCTGACTACCAAGAGGAATTCCGGCGTCGGCTAAGCGTTCACATGCTTTTGCCACCTCCAACGTTAATTCTTGAGGATGAACAAAATTCAGACTTAACCAAAGCGGATGATAACGTTTCAGCATGCGAACAAGGGACGGCGTAATCCTCTGCGGTAAAACGACAGGCACTTTTGTACCAATGCGTATAAATTCTACATGTGGGATTGCCTTCAAACGTTGAAGCAAATACTCCAGGCGATCCTCGGATAAAGTAAGAGGGTCCCCTCCGGAAATAAGCACATCACGAATCGCTGGGGTTGCTTCAATGTATTGCAAAGCCGCTTCCCACTGGGAACGACTGAAAGTGAATTCGCCACCTCCGCCAACTAGTCTTGATCGGGTACAATAACGGCAGAAAACAGAACAATAGTCTGTTATTAAAAATAGAACCCGGTCCGGATAGCGATGCACAATCCCGGGAACTGGACTGTGACTTTCCTCAGCAAGTGGATCAATAGATTCACCCGGAGTTGTTATCAGCTCGCCCGTACTTGGGATGATTGTTCGCCGAATGGGATCATCGGGATTGTTACGGTTGATCAGGTGTGCATAGTAGGGTGTGATTGCCAAAGGCAAGTTATGTTCCTTTTTACTTAAAAATTGCTCTTCGCTTTCAGACAGGTTAACAATCCGTTTTAACGCATCAAGACTACTGATTCTGTGTTGAAGTTGCCATTGCCAGCTATTCCAATCGGAGTGCGATACTACGGGGAAAAAGCGGCGACGAAATTCACTACATTTTTGGTTTACAGGTTCTTTGGTTGCAACATTCCTAATAGGTGGGGGAAGTTGATTCCCCAGGGGTAGTTTCAGAGCCCGATTCTGCGGTGGATATAAATTCCTAAAAGTGGTTGTGGTAAAAGTATCTTTACCAGCAGGGGGAGGTTCTAAATCGTCATTGGGACGACATACTGATTTACTTGATTGAGATTCCATGATTGTTTCCTTAAATGTGAAATTTTGGTCTATAATTACCAACGCCTGAATTAATTCAGGCGTTATTTATTTCTATTGTTATTGCCGATATCATATATGATTGCATGATCAGCATTTGCAATGTTGAGGGGAGGGACGTGAGAAGGATTCCCTTTCACTGGCACTGCTTTGATAATGGGAGCAGTAATATCTGACCAGTATGTTAAGCTGAAAAGTCTATGCTTATTATGATTATAATGAAACATTTTTATATAGGTGAAATTACATAGTGTTTTTTGCAGATATGCAATATATTTTTTTAATAAATAAAAAAAATTTACCATGTAGATGGAACAGAAATAGCTAAAGAATTTATATCCGAAATTTTTCTTTTTTATTAAGAAAGTTATTCCTTAACTCATCTTAAAAATAAAATCTATAAACCAAGATAATCCTATATTTGTTGATACGATTAAAATGTAAATATCTGCGTATTACTTCCTCACCTTTCAGATGGGAAAACAATGAAAGATGAATGACAAGAAAACTAGGTAACTAGCTTATGGTTTTTATTAGAAATGTGTCCTTGTAGAGTCTTTATACCAATATTTTGGCACATTAAAGTTTTAGGGTCATGACTAGAACGCGAAAGACAAAAGGCTGTAAGTTCCTGTATGGCA
>CAYWHL010000266.1:0-2614 GCA_964457995.1 uncultured Methanoregula sp.
TGGTCCAGGCAGGCACTTCGGCGAGGGGCACGCGTGTATCGATGAGCGGATCGATCGCACCAGGATCCCTCATTCTTCCCAGTGATTCTGCGGCCTTCCAGCGGTTATTCTCGGCATCATCGGATAGCATCCGGATGAAATGTTCCAGCCGCTCTTTATTTTTAGGTTCCGGATCCACTTTTCACCTGTACGGGTCCAGGTCCACCTGTTTTTTGATCGGGCAATCCAGTATCTGGCATCCCCGCTAGGGTATCGCTCCTCTTCGACGGGTAAAATCCCTGATAATACCCATCATTCAACGATAACAAGAGATGATCGTCCGCCCCCGATCTGCGGGTCACCGTAATTGAACCTGCCTTTTTCCCTGAACGTGTAGCTGTAACTTTGCATAGGTGAGAGCGGTCCTGAATCAAAGAGCTCTACATGATTCACTTCAGGAAGGTGCACAACATGATGCAGTATCGGGTCTTCATTTATCCAGGTAACGGTTGTACCCTCTTTGATGGTGAGTGTGGCAGGATCAAAAGCCCTTGCCCGGATAATCACCATCGCGGTTGGCCCGGTTGGGACCGATGTCGTGATCTGGGTTGCAGAAGCAGACTCTTTCGGGCCGGGTGCAAGAGTAGTACACCCGCATATCAAAGTTCCGCAGATCAGTCCGAAGATGAAAATTGCATACCCCTTCATGAAAGAATAAATGGATGTAAGGCAGATTATTCTTTTTCCTTTACATACACGATACCGTGGGGTTCCTTGTAATCAGCCTTAATCACAATGGTATTTGATATCCGGTTGAATAAGCGCAATTTTGCGCCAGGCATGGCAAGCCATCCTATCAGGCAGTCAAGGGGAAGAAGGAATGCTTTGCCAAAGCTCTCTAGTGCGGAGGTAGTGTAGGTGATCTTCGTGCCGTCCCGGTTAACAACCCTCAGGTTCATCACCATCTTGCCGATTGACTGGCCACGGAAGCCTTCCATGATGGTCCAGTAGGCGAAGAAGAATATGGATTCAAAGCCGATAGTAAATATTCCCCAGTTCTTATTACCAAAATCCCAGATAAGTGGTAATGAAAAGACGGGTTCGAGAACACCGCGGACAATGTTCAAAAAAAGGACGACGAGGATAATATCAACAAGCCATGCCCAGAACCTTGATCTCCATTTGGAAAGGTAGATTGTCTTTTCCGGGACCGGTCTGATTTCAAATGGTTCCGATGCCATATTTTCTTCAGACATTGTAAAAATGTATTAGTACTTTACATGAATGAAGTTTGCTTTTATTCCTCATCACACCGGAGTTTCCCAGATTTTCCGATGTCTTCCAGTTCCTTTTCTTCAATGAGAATGGTCACGAGTTCGGGTTTGATCCCCGTGGTGCTGACCAGTGTCAATGTAAATTCCTTAACGATTCTTCGTTTCTGTTCTCGTGACAGGCCTTTTCTTGTTTTCAGAATTACGACGGGCATAAAAGGATTCACCGTAGTTCAGGATGTATTTGTATAATAAGTATTTAGCACACTCGTTTTTATTGTTGCTCCTGTCGTAATCGGCACTATTCGTGCAGTGATTATCTGATCACGGGAATTCACGTTTTTATCAGATAAAGGATCCGTCAATAAGATATATGCCACGAATAAACCGGAATTATTTCTGGTTATTGCACAAATAAAAAGAAAAAGAAATTATACAATATTTACACATATTACAGTTTTTTCATAATCCACAATTCCATCATGATTATAATCATATGTTACAATGGTCGGGTATACTGACATCATTGATATTATCCCATTATAAATTACAACATTGTTAAAACCAGACCGTTCATCATTAAACGGATCAAATTTTGGTCCTTTTGTATCAGATGCCAGCTGTTCTGCCGTGATACCAGAATCTGAAGATATTTCTGTCTGGTTGTATCCTGGGACAAACGGGGGCGCTGACAACCGGAGATCTTCAGCTTTGGGGCTGGTAGGGGAACTGAAACTGGAAGAAGAACTCTCTTTTCCTGCACTCACGGTTTTGTGTATGGATTTACCAGAATCCTGAAGTATCATGGATGTCATTATCCCGATGGTGATTAAAACAATTACCAGAAGAAATGCCTGGACCGGAAATGTGTCACCTTTCATTTTATTTCCTTACTTATCCTTATAATTACTTAATTATTAATAAATTTATTTATTTTAATCAGAGCCTATTTTAATAATATTTCATAAAAAATTGACCAATAATCCCGATATTTGTAATTTTTTCGAATAGAATGGAAATTATTATAAATGATGTCAGTACCCGGAACATACCCTGTCTATTGGGACTACATACTAATGCACACATCTTGTTGCTTTCGGATCCGTTGACCAATTCCGAAATCACCATGCAGTTCACTTTCATGCCCCGACCTGAACCCCTTTAAATACCGGAGATGATTGTCTGAGCACACGAACATGAAAAATATCATCATCAAAGGTGCCCGCCAGCACAACCTCAAAAATATAAGCGTCACAATCCCCCGGGACAAGCTCGTGGTGATCACCGGGGTCTCGGGCTCCGGGAAATCGACGCTCGCGTTCGACACGCTGTACGCCGAAGGGCAGCGACGCTATGTCGAGTCG
>CAYWHL010000267.1:0-2585 GCA_964457995.1 uncultured Methanoregula sp.
TTCCTGCTCCCAAACAGAATCCACGCCCGCCCACACGCAGGTAACGCAAACCGTTATATGGAGGAAATCATGAAGAATTTTAGAAGGTTGTTCTTTGTAATCACAATTTGCTTTGCACTTATACTCTCAGCTTGTGTTGGAACGCAAAAAGCGGGCAAAAATGATTCTCTGGTTATAGTCAAAACGAGTCTATCTTACGTTTCTCAATCTGATATCGAAAGAGTAAAAAAAGAAGGGGAAAAGGCTCTTAACACAGTCTGTCCAGTTCTTGGAATTGAAAAAAACAAACGAATAAAAATTCAAATAGTAGAAGGCGGTATATGTAATGCTTATGGTGGCGTTGTTTCGTTGCCAATAAGATTTGTTACATCTAAGCGAGCAGCCATCGTTCATGAAGTAACACACATAATTGCAAAACATGAAAATAATAGGTTTTTTTCAGAGGGCTTGGCCGTTTATTTTCAGGAGAGGTTTGGAGAAGACCATGGTTTTCCCAATTTTTCAGGTTTGCCTCTTGATGATTTAGTGAGGAATAACAAAGACCAACTTATGACTATCACAAAATTAATGAACGATAACGAAATCTTCAGGCAAGTAGGAACCGAGCGACGAAGAATAGCATATATTCAAGCAGGATCATTTATCAATTTTTTGGTTGTAACATACGGTGAACAAAAATTAGCGGACTTACACAATTCCTGGACACTAAACTACAAAAAAATCTATGGGAAAAAGGTCAAAGAATTAGAAGCAGAATGGAAAAACTTTGTTTTCATGTAGTTACATCAAAAGTTTAACTTATACCATATAACAATGCTCTTGCAGCGGATCGCAAAAAACTGCGCCCGCTGAAGAGCGACCGTTATTTTAATAATTTAAAACAATTTTTCCTGCAATCCAGAGTGATGGATCAAATGAAACAAAAACCGGTGTACGAGGAATTCAAAAAGAACTTCAGATATATAAGGTGGTCAAATGATGGACCACTAATACATATCGCACACGCTACAGGTCTTTGCTCAAACGCTTACTCAGAATTCACCCAAGAACTCACTGATAATTATGAGATAATTGGTCTGGATTTTAGAGGGCATGGAAAAACTCAAGCTCCGGCAGAGCCAGCGAATCTGCTTAACTGGGAAGTATTCTACAGAGATCTTGAAGGGTTCTTCAGGCATCAAAATCAACCAATAATTGCAATAGGTCATTCCATGGGAGGGACGGTGAGTGCAGTTCTCGCAGCAAGATTTCCTGAATTGGTGTCAATGTTGGTACTAATCGAGCCTGGTTTTATGCCTCCGTTGTGGAGACCCTTCGTTTATTTTGCCCAGAAATCAGGAATATCCATGCACGTGCCTTTTGTTACAAGTGTCACCAAGAGAAAAAAATCTTGGAAAGACAAAACGGAAGCATTGGATGATTTAGTTTGCAAAGGGCCTTTTAAATCATGGCGTAGAGGAATATTGGAAGACTACTTAAACCAAGGGACGAATACTCTTGAAGATGGTTCAATAGAGCTGTCATGTGATCCTTTATGGGAAGGTAAAATACTTGCTACTGCTCCTGTTGGAATCTGGTCAGACGTGGCAAAAATAAAATGTCCAACTCTGGTTATATATAGTGATAAATCAAAAACCTTTTTACCATCAGTTGCTGCTAACCTACAAAAATTACTGCCTCAGGTTTTGTTTAAAGAGATGTCAAATACTGGACATTTTATTCCTATGGAAAAACCGGAAGAATTAGCAGAGATTGTAATTGAATTTATTGAAGAAAAAAAATAACGCTCGGCATAATGCGCGGCGGCGTTTTCCCGTCGCCCTTAATGCCTTCGTTATATGGTTTTCTTTTTGGGTTTTATTGATTTCCAAGGTTTTAAAATAGAAATAAATATTGTGGTCATCAATACCAAGACTTGAATAGTACCAAAAATCAAATTCATCTTTTCATTATACAAATACTCTGAGTCACTCAATGATGATATGCCAATCTTTCCAGAAATTTCCATCATATTTGTTTCCCAAGGACCAAGATAAAAGGTGCCAAATAAAATCGCAACAATAGTGACAATCCACTTGAATATCATCCATTTATGTTTGAAAAACCCCCAATTGGTGAAGGAGGAGTAGATTAATCCTGTAATCAAGCAACCGAATGCACCGGGAATTACGACAACTGCCATATCAACATGATGAATACTTTGGTTTATTCCATATAGAACATTCCCATCGGGCACACCATTTTTTAAGAAATAAAGTAATATCAAAGAGACAGCACCACCTACCCAGCAAGAAACTGCAATCAAATGAAATCCTTTGAGCCATTTAAGACCCTTTGCTTTTAATTTTGGCATATTATCCTCGAATATATTTAGACATATAACGACGGTGCTGTGGGGGGCGCGGTTTTTAGCGCCTCCCTACCAGCACCATGTTATCCGACAGAGCAATATGTGTGAAAAGTACATGATATTTTTGCGTATGGGCTGTACTTTTTTCCGTCTATTGTTATATCGAAAAGTGAATTATGTATCAAGTGTGCATATATTATATATTTTAACGAAACTTGACACTTATTGCAATATT
>CAYWHL010000268.1:0-2581 GCA_964457995.1 uncultured Methanoregula sp.
CGCCTCCGGTGATGATCCTGTTGCTGAGCAGGATGATCATGGCAACCAGGAGCGCACCCCCCAGGAGGGAGGTACGCCAGTTGGAGAAGAGTCGTCTCTTCATGATTGTGGTTGCTTTCTGATGATGTGGGCGGAGAGGTAGTCGTTCACGTCGGCCAGCCGGTAGTAGACCCGGCCACCCAGGCGCGAGTAGGGGATATAGCCTTTGCGGGAGTATTCGGCCAGCGTGCGGCGGGCGATGTGGAGGATGGAACAAATCTCTGCTGGTTCGAGCCATTCGCGTTCGATCACGATGGGTGAGGTGAGGAGCTGCTCAATGGCGGTGACCTTCTCTTTCAGATCAAGGAGAAGTTCCTGTTCGGGGGTGATGCGATTTCGTTTCATTTTTGTTAGCATTTTTTTGGTTTTTGAAAAAGTTTCGCCAACAAAATTACAGCACCAAACAAGGCTGCGCCAGTGTCAGGGGTGACGGAACCCCTATGTAAGTGCATGGGGATCATGCACTTAATGAAGGAAAATTTGTTCTTTTTTTCGTGCCGCTCCACCGGAACTGGAACGCTTAATTCAATTACGAATGAGGAATGAGGAATGACGAATTAAGAATGAAAGATTTCGTATCAATTCATCGCCATCAGCTTTCGAATGTAGGCACGCCATTCACTGATTTCGGCGTCCCAGAATAGGAGGTCTTCGTGGGAGGGGTTGTTGAAGTGGTTTTTGTAGCTCAACCAGCTTATATCGGACTGCTGGCTGGTGGAGAACAAGCCGGTGATGGTGCGGAAAAACCTGGATTTGTTGTCGATCTCGAATAACTTTCGGGGGGATATGATCCGGCCTAGCGCGGCCAGCCGGGGAACCGAACCGGTAAACCGGAGTTTTTCCCTGGCTTCCGACGCGGAGTTTTTCCCTGGAGGGTTGAAATCATAGGGATGTTCCACCCGGGTGAGCAGGCAGATCAACTGGAAGCTGAGGATATCGAGGGCGCGAGAATACTGGTAGGCAAAGGAATGCGCTGCAAGAAGGATATGATTGAGGTGGGAGAGGGATGACTCGGGCATGCCCTCGGGAAAGATGAACCGGGCGTTTTTGAATCGTTTGACGGACTGGTTGCCTTCGGTCCATAACGCAGCTTCTTCGGCGGTGAGGGTGACGAAGATGATTTTTTGGAGCAGAGTGTTGAGCCGGTTTAAGGCTTCGATGAGAAGGGCTGCTTTTTCGGAGGAGCCGAGTGGTTGCATGGCATCGAACGTTGAAAGTCTGACACCGGCACAGAGGCTTAGCAGGGAGTGGTAGAACTCTTCCGGGGATTGACAGCCGTTTACTTCCAGGATACCGGATACGGGATACGAGATACGAGATGCGGGATACGCGATACTGGATTCTGGATCACTGGATATCTCATGGCTGGTGCCTGGTGCCTCATGCCTTGTGCCTGATGCCAGATTGAGGGTGATGGTGAATTTTGCCGCGCGATTCAGATCGCGGAAGATCCCGTCCAATGTATGGGGGATCGAATCAAGATTTTTCATTTTTTTTGGTTTTTGGTGAATGAAAATTCGATTTGAACACCCATTAATCGGATTTACCCCCAGAAGGTTATATGTTAGGTTGCAATTATTTTCATTTTTTCTTCATTTTTCTTCATTTTTCTGCGCATTTAGCCTTAATACCCCTAAATCCCCTTTTACCCCAAAGTAATGGTATAGTCGTTTTCATACTTTCTATAAGGGTTGTTTCAGATTTCTGGCTGGTTTCTGGCTGGTTTCTTTCAGGATTGGTTCAGGATTGGTTTACTTTTTATTCAGGATTGTTCGATGTAGGAACGGGGGAGGGGTCGTGTTCAGATAATGAGGAATGAGGAAGGAGGAATTAATTAAGAATTACGAAAAGCGAACAGCAAGATCATCTATCGCGTATCCCGGATCGGATATATGTGGGAAAAATTTGTATTTTTGAACAACCGTCAAACAATAGAAAACAGCCAATACCTTTATGGCATGGAACGAATGGTTATCATGTATCAGTTACATATCTCGTTAAATGAGATTAAACCGTTGATTTGGAGGAGGATGATGGTGGATTCGGGAACATCTTTGTTTTACCTGCATAATTACATCCAACTGGTGTTCGGATGGAAGAACTACCATCTGTATCGGTTCGATAAGAATGGAGTGGAATTTTCCGACCCCAGGTTGTACGAAGGGGAACCGGTTATTGATGTAAAGGTAATCCCTTTGGACACGGTATTGAAAGAGCCTGGCGATTCGTTGATTTATGAATATGACTTTGGCGACGGGTGGAGCCATACTTTACGACTTGAAGAGGTGAAAACGTGTGAACTCAGAGCCTCGAAACCGGTTTGCCTGGAGGGGGCTAATGCTACTCCTCCGGAAGATGTGGGAGGATTGTGCGGATTTGAGGAGTTCAGGGAGGTGATCTCCAATCCTTCGCATACGCAATACAAAGAGTTTAGACGATGGGCAGGACATGCTTATGATCCCTCATTCTTTAGCCTTAAAAAGGCCAATACAATGCTGGGTACACGGAAACGATATATACAGGATTATGATTTTCATATCAA
>CAYWHL010000269.1:0-2575 GCA_964457995.1 uncultured Methanoregula sp.
CTCATAACTGAACTTCTCTTGTGAAGATATTTCAGGACCGTAAAAAAAAATGATTGAATCAGTGTCGTTTCATCACAATAACAGCAACAAGTAAGGCACCGGCAATCCCGACAAGCGCTGTGATGGGTGACAGCGGAGATTGCGTTGCTGTTGGCCAAGGTGTTGCGACAGTAATTACGGCTTTTGTCGTTCTGACTACTGCCGTAGTTGTAGGTACCGAAGAAATTACCTGAGTTGCCGGTGCTGGAACCTTGAATGTCTTTGTTCCGACATACCCTTTAGAATCGGTAAAAATGACCTCATAATCCCCCGGAACTGTTACGGGCACCCGTTTGGTAAAGACACCGGCACCGGATTGCACACTTTCTTTTGTACCAATCCAATTGTTAAATATCGTGCCATCTGGTCCCACTACCTCAATTTTCACACCTTCGTTCCCGAGTTTATAGATTGTTCCTTCTATACGGAGTGCCTCATCAGGACTCTGGGTGATCGGTGAATTGATGGTGATCTCACTGGAACGGTCGATAAGTTTTACAAACTGCAGGGTTCTTGAATCAGAGCGAAGCTGCGGTTCATCGGCTCCTGTATACTGGACCTCCACTTTATAATTGCCTCCGGGGAGCCCTTTGGTATCCAGAAACTTATACTGGGTGACCTTGTTGTCCTGTACCGTAAATGACTGGCGGCTTACTTCTGTTGAAGTGTATTGCGTCTGGTAAAACACAATATCAAACGTTCTTCCTGGTGGAAAATCGCTGTCAATGGAACATTTTACCGGAAGACCTACCTGGACACTTTCAGTACAGTTGACGTAGAGCCCGTACGCAGACACCGTTCCTGTGATACACATCAGGAAAAGAGCGATGAGTATGATCCGTTTCATATCTACAGCATCTCAATGGCAGAAAATAAAATGGTATCTTTTTAACCCGCTACCGGAAAAGCAAGGCAGGTCTTAGAAAAACCCGGTCGGGTTTAGCACATACCAATAAAATTGTTCAGCAGGCGCAGTCCGACAGCCCCGCTCTTTTCCGGGTGGAACTGGACGCCAAACGTGGTACCTTTTCCTACTGAAGAGGCAAAGGGGCAGATGTAATGCGTGGAAGTGAGCGTATTATCCGGAGTGGTATCGGCATAATACGAGTGAACGAAATATACGTACTCGTCCGGGCCGAATCCGGCAAACAGCGGATGATCGGTCTTTGTGATCGTTAACGAGTTCCATCCCATGTGAGGCACTTTCTGGCCGTGAACCCTTGGGAACCTGCGCACGCATCCAGGAATAAGACCAAGCCCTTTATGGATCCCGTGCTCTTCGCTCGTTTCCATGAGCATCTGCATGCCAAGACAGATTCCAAGCAGGGGGACTTTGCGGGTAGTATTCAGGACCGTTTCTTTAAGGGGGCCGAGTTGATCCATGCCCTCATGGAATGCCCCGACACCCGGCAGCACAAGTCCGTCAGCTGATGCGATCTCATCGGCATCGCAGGTGATAACTGCCTGTGCCCCGGCCTTTTCCAGTCCGCGGATTACACTGCGGAGGTTTCCTAAACCGTAATCAATAATGGCTATCTTCGTCATCTGTGCGTCCCTCCACCAGTCTCCATCTCCCTTCTGTGATCCACTCGGCAGGCAACCCGTGAGCCGCCCGGTATTGTTCGAGCTTTGCTAACCAGCCCTTCCAGAGTTCAGGATATTTTTCTTCAATCCTGTGGATTAAAGCCATATCGCTTGATGGGCACATGAAACATCCGATCCTGTCCAGATGTTGTTCATACAGCACATTGTGCGGTGCGTTCTCCTGCATGAGGTAGAGCCAGACATGGAGAGCAGTCCAGTTGTGGATAGGAGCTGCAGAGAGCTGTACCCGCACGTTTTTATTTCTCCAGACCCGCTCGCTCTGGGCCCGTGCAGCTGATTCATAACGGCGCTGGCCGATGAACGAGAGGCACTGGCCCCAGTTTTCCCGGATAAGGTTACCTACCGGGTTAAGTTTGCAGACTTTGCAGCACCACCGGGCATTGACTGCGGGAGGACCCTGCCGTTCAAAGGTCTCCCAGAAGGTTGTAGCGCCATCAGAGCGGATGACTTCAAGGCCATAGTGCCGGGCTGCATCATCAATATTTGCATAGGTTTCAGGGAACTCTAAACCCGTATCAGCAAAGAGCATCGGGACTTTTCCAATCGCTTTTAGTACTACAAGCAGCGTAGCAAGACTGTCTTTTCCCCCGGAGTATGAGATGTTTGCCACCAGATCCCTGTTTCGGTCTGCAACTTCTTGTACAAAGAGGATCGATGATGCCTCGGTCTTTTTGAGGGCATCGGCATTTGCCTGCACAGCATCTGCTAAGCTCGCTGCACCCGGTACAATTGTGGATGCAATATTTCTGCGAGTCCGCACGATCTGACCTTTTTTTAATTCCCGTGCAACAACGGCGTCCACTTTTGCACGACCAACTGCAATGCAGGTGCCGTCCTTACTGAGATTGAACACCTCATCACCAGCACGGACATCTTCATGAATAAAAACCAGACCGGGTGCAAGCACGCTCATGCCCTGGTCGCGGATGAA
>CAYWHL010000270.1:0-2565 GCA_964457995.1 uncultured Methanoregula sp.
GAATCCTGTAGACCTGAAGCTCTGCATCACTTGACTCAATAGTTGAAGTTACCTCGCCGGTGTTGACAACCAGCGCAGTTTTTTCAACTTGTGAACTTGTAACAGGTTTGTTATTCCCATCAATTTCTGTTACCCTGACCAGCGTTTTATTGGATGACTGGGTCACATCAGGAGCGACTCCTTCTAAAGTAACCCGAACGGAGACTTCATCATTCGTTTTGTAACTGAGCAAAAAACCGGTTATTGCAAGGTTATGCCCACCCTCAGCAGGTGCCTGATTTACTTCAATGCCATTGACAATGATAGTGTATGTCCATATTGCATCATCGAGTTCTGTGAAGAACTGTATTTCTCCATTATTGGGAAAATTACCAGCTTCAATTTTGAATGAAACCGTTACCGGAGTATTTGGAGTCAAGGATCCCGAAGGATCAATAGATACAGATGCAACAGAAATTGCAGACGCGGTCTGAATACATAATATGAGTAATGTTATAAGAACAGCCAGTTTTATTAATCCCCTCATGGTAAACCTCACTCAAATAAAGGATCTATACCTTCTTCAAACATAGTCGATTTTTTCTCCTTGGACTTAATCACATCTTCTTTTGTTTCTTTTGCGATATCGAGAAGCTCTTTGATTCTGGGCGCATTTCCCACGGTTGCCAGCATTACGACAGCAGCAACATACTCACTGTTAACCGGGTAATCACCACCCCGGACCTCAACTCCTGCAATGTTTTCTTCAACCCAGCTTTTGGCCTTTTCAACACCTTTACGATCCATTTCATTCGGGGGACCTGCGAGAAGTACCAAAGCTCGTTCAGCAGTAGAGTAATCACAGGGAAGGGTGAGCCGTCCAAGCATCGCCCGACGTACTAAAGACACAATTTTTGCGGTTTTGTCCTCCCCGAGCAGAACTTCCTCATTTGCCTCCCTTTTGCGGCCGAATTTGTCCTTCAGACCCCGGAGCATCCCCCGTTTCTTCTTTGTCTGTTTGCTCATCACTTCGCTTATGGCGTATCCTACAGAAGTGATGCCTCCTCCCCTGAGTGTGTTGATAATTTCACTTGAATCGACAACCATCTCACCAACACCCATTTTGGTGACTTCCCCTGCCCGGAATAGCACGCCGAACCTTCGCACCACTTCATTATTCAGGCGCTGGAAAGCACTTTTTACACTTTCGCCCTCATTTTTCCAGGCACTGTTGTCAAAAATAAAAGTGTTATCACACTCGTTTACAAGTGTTGTCAGACTGCGGGCTGCATTGTAGGAGTAAAGTCGTCCTTCTTCCGGTGCAGGGATAATTCCCAGTGCATAGACTGGTTCACGGTAGATGCGTTTGAGATGTCGTGCCAGTACCGGTGAGCCCCCGGATCCGGTGCCTCCTCCAAGCCCGGCAACGATGACAAACGCATCAACATCATGGGTACCCCTAGTGTCAATGGCACTGATAATGCTGTCAATTTCATCCGCTGTTACACGGGCCCCGGTCACATTATCAGTACCAACGCCATGGCCTTTGAGCATGGTCTGCCCAATAAGAATCCGGTCTTTCATCTCGACATTTTTTAAACCCATCAGATCAGTTCGCGCAGTATTTACCGCAATCCCTCTGAAACTGTCAGTCCCGAGCTTTTTATCCTGCTCAATAAACATGTCGACAATTTTACCGCCCGCTTGACCAAAACCTATGAAAAATACGCGCATCTAATTGACACCCTCCAATGGGCTGACAGATAATTAATTTCTTTTAATTCTTTTAAGTCCTTTTGCTGTTACAACGGTTTATTTCGTCAATACAAAAACTTTCTTATAATTTCTACGAGGGTATAATACTTGTTTGTCATAATCATACGGAGCCTTTTTCATTTCACCCTGAAAAATACTATAGATTATTAATCATGAAGATCGGGGTTATCGGAGGGGGTTTAACCGGACTTGTTGCAGCCAACAGGCTTGTGCAGGAGCATGAAGTTGACCTTTTTGAAAAAATGCCATATCTTGGAGGTTGCCTTTCATCCTATTCCATAAACGATTACTGGATAGAGAGGTATTATCACCATTGTTTTTCAGGAGACAGTAGTCTGTTCGCATTGATAGCTGAAATGGACCTGACCGATAAACTTGAATGGAAAACAGGTACAACCGGATATTTTGCCAACAATAAGATCTATCCGTTGAACACCCCGCTTGAAATCCTGCTCTACCCGGAACTCTCCCTTATTGAAAAAGTAAAACTTGCCAGACTCACATTCAAAGCAAAAAAAACAGATCTTCGTACGCTTGATAACATCCCAGCTGATCAATATATTATAGAACATCTCGGGAAGAACATATATTCTTCATTTTTTGAACCACTCCTAAAGAGCAAATTCGGGGAACGGAGAAAAGAAGTTTCTGCTGCGTGGTTGTTCAGCCGGATAGCTATTCGCTCAGATCGTGGTGTTTCCGGAGAGCGCCTGGGGTACATAAACGGAGGATTTCATCAACTTATTGACGCACTCGAAAAATCAGTTGTATCAAAAGACGGCGTGATCCTTAAACAAAACCCGATTTCAT
>CAYWHL010000271.1:0-2517 GCA_964457995.1 uncultured Methanoregula sp.
GCACCGGTTCCACCCATGAAACACTGGAGATTCTCGAAGACGGGGACGATGATAAAGGGATGAAGGGGGAAGGGCCACCACCTTCCCCTTCGCAGATTCCTCAAGAACGCAATCGCTTGACAGGTTCTCTTGGGTATCATAACCGAGAGACTTACTTCTTATTTTTCCCGGGGGTATTTTTTCAGGTTCACTCTTGGACACCCTATACAACACCATTTGACTGAGCAAGCAGAAAGGAATCGATAAAATCCTGACTGAATGCAACGGTGATAACACATGATGAACAGGACATAAATCTGTTTATGAAGGATACGAGCAGAAAAACCGTTCTAATTCATTGATAAAAAAATAGGAGAAGAGAAAATTTCTACAACCTGCGGTAGTAAATCCCCTTCCCTTCAGCAAGGTTCCGGTCCACCATCCCCGTACATCTATCAGGACCGGCTTCGCATTCATAATTTTTCGCATCTCCTCAATCGTCATATCCCGGAACGCGGCATGCGCCACCGCAATGATCACCGCATCCATCTTTTTGTCAAGTTTGGGCAGCGGTGTTGCGCCGAACTGCTTGATAACGGCATCTGGGAGCAGGGGGTCATAGCCGTACACGTTTACTTCATATTCCTTCAGCTCATGCACCATCTCCTCGACCGGAGATTCCCTGATATCTGCCACGTCTTCCTTGTACGTGAGCCCCATGATGAGGACATTGGACCCCTTGATCTTCTTACCGACTTTGTTCAGCCCCTTGACTGCGAGGTTCGCGACGTACTTTGGCATGGAATCGTTGATGCCCCGCCCGGCAAGGATGACCTGGGGGTGGTACCCGACTTCCTTTGCTTTCTTGACAAGGTAATAGGGGTCAACAGGGATGCAGTGACCCCCGACAAGACCGGGTCGGTAGTGGTGGAAGTTCCACTTGGTGCCGGCAGCCTTGAGCACTTCTTCGGTATCAATGCCGAGCCGGGCAAAGATCATGGAGAGCTCGTTCATCAGCGCGATGTTGAGGTCCCGCTGGACGTTCTCGATTACCTTGGCGGCTTCGGCAGTCCTGATGTCAGGTGCCCGGTATACTTTGGTGACCAGCCCGTAGAGCTCTGACAACTGGTCAAGGGTTTCCTTGTCCATCCCGGCAACGATCTTGGTGATATTTTTAAGTATGTGTTCTTCATCACCCGGGTTGATCCGTTCCGGTGAATAACCGATTTTAAAGTCCCTGCCGCAGACCATTCCCGATTCCCGTTCAAGGATGGGGGCCATGATCTCTTCAGAGACGCCGGGATAGACCGTTGATTCCAGGACAACAATCGCGCCCTTTTTTAAGTTTCTGCCAACGATCTCGGTGGCTGATATCACCGGTTCAAGGTCCGGGTCTTTTGCCTTTGTCACCGGTGTCGGGACAGCGATGATGACAAAATCTGCTTTCCTGATCATCAACGGATCGGTGGTCGCTTCGATCCTGTTTCCCGGTGCCGCATTCAGCTCATCCACTTTCTTCTGATCCCTGCGAAACCCGATCGTCCGGATATGCCGGGAAAAGTCCTGCGCGAGCGGCAGGCCGACATACCCCAGACCCACAATACAGACCGTTTTATTGAGATGTTTCTTTGAAACCACGGGATTGACTCCTTTGGTAAAATGCTGTTTTTATAATTCCATAAGACAGGGCAAAAACAATCAGTCACCGATCAATAAAGCCTGAAATCCTGCCTGGACAAAATGCCGGTCGCTCGTGAGAGATTCATGAATCCCCTTTTCCTGCATGACAGCAATGGAGATGCAATCCGTAAGGCTCCATGCTTTATCCCGCCGTTTATCATAGATCTCCCAACCCTTTGACCAGAGTACCGGATCAACAAAGATTATCTCCACCCGGGGTGAGGTCTCAAGGTTATGGAAAAATGTAATAACAGAGGGTTTGAATGAAGGATCGCAAAGAGCATTTGCCGTTTCATCAAGCACCGATGAAGTAGTAATAAAACGAGTGCCTGATCTCATCTGTTTCTTATAGACGGCATCGGCAGTTTTATGAAGATTATCCTGCTGGTTTAACAATGCAATCCAGCAGACCGTGTCAACAAAACATACATTATCGTCCATGAACGCCCCGTTTTGGCAATCCATGCAGATAATGATCGTGCTCAGTCGAAAGATCCGGGATATTTGTTGCTACGGCAAGCGATGAGATGTCAAATGCGGGATCGTGTTCAATATCGGGATCCTCAGCTAAAGACCGCACGGTAATAGTATATTTCTTTCCTGCCTCAAGATTGACATGCCCTGATGGCCGGAATACCGATCCATCAAAAACAACTTTTAACGTTTTTGTCATAGAGATAATCCTCCTTAACCAACGGGTGTCATCGGATGCTGATGATACCTATTGTCTTTTCGGTATTATTAATAGTTCAGATCATTAGGGAACATGCTCATGAAACCGGATTTAATTAATTATCGGTACGGCGATGATGACAAAATCTGCTTTCCTGATCATCAACGGATCGGTGGTCGCTTCGA
>CAYWHL010000272.1:0-2507 GCA_964457995.1 uncultured Methanoregula sp.
ATGATCTCTTTGGATACAGGTTGTGCTGATTTTACAGCAATATAGAGACACTACCGCGAGCCTTCATGCCAACCCTTTTAAATTTTTTTTATTGAACATATATTCCGTTTTAGAATTTTTTTGCTGAAAATTTGACTTAATGATTACCACTATTTCAAAAAAATTATTTCACTCATGCTCCCATGCGGAGGGTGAAAACATCGATATTGATACTACCCATTCTGCCATCCCGGTGCAGATAATAATCGACCAACCGGTTCTCATTGTCATAGAATGAGAACCAGTAACCCAGTTTGTATGTTTTTTTGTCGTAACCCTGAATGGACTGATAGCTTGCGGCATCGTGGAGAATGATCACTCCCGGATTATTCTGGATAAGTGTATTCTCATCAGTAATATCACCATAAAACTTTATTTTGTTCCACCGTTCGCCTCTATAATACCATGGAAGCGGCCAGTAACTCTTTGATGCAACAACGACATGATCAGAAGCATCGATGAGCCGCATAACATCACGCAGGTCTTCGGAATTCTGTACTTGGACGATAGGTTCATTGATATCGACGGGAATGAAGGCAACATGCCAGGTAATAAGAATGAGGAACATGCAGCCGATGATTGCAAAAACCATCTTTTGCCAGTTCAGCCTGTACACCGCGATAAAGCACATCGGGAGCAGCTGGGGGATGATCAACCAGGGAACTTTCTCTCCGACAAATGCATAGAACGCCATAATAAGAATCATCCAATAAATGCAAAATCTGAAGAACTCATCAGATTTGGAATAAACAGGTTTCTGAGCCTTCAACTGTTGCAGGCTCATAGCAGCAAGTTCGGCGATGGGAGTAGCCGAAGTGCGATATAGTATCCTGTTTTTCAACCGTTTCATCAACAGGGATGCGTCAAAACCTTTAAACAGGAACTGAAGAGTCCCGATAATAGCCAAAATTAAAATCGGCAGTTCGTATAAAAAATAAAGGGGGATATAGAAGAACCAGGGTCCTCCCAACCGTTGCTGGTTATGCATTGCTGTCCAGTGCTCAACAGCCTTGTACCAACCTGTTGTTTGTAGTGCGAAATTCTGGCCAATGAGCGTTTCGATATGAGCCCCGAATGCGGAATACATGACACTCATAATCGTAAAGACAATGAATGCACCGAGGATCACATCATACTTCCAGCCCTGGGGGAGTCTGATTCTTCCCCGCCAGACCGCATACATGAAAAATGATGCAAAGATGAAAAGTATGATCGGCATTTCCTCTTTACAACAGAGGCCCAGGGCCATGGCGATTGCTGCAATGATCGCAAATCTGGTATGTCCGTATTCGAAATAGTAAAGGATCGCAACCAGAAGGAGAAGTGTGAAGAAGAGCATGAAGATGTCATGCCGGAGGAAGCGGGAGAAGTATACCATATCCGGAGAAAGTGCGATAAGGAGAGCAGCAACAAGGGTCTGTTTTTTGTCAATGTATCCAATCCTGAAGATACCATAGACAAGTGGGATTAGCAGCGTTCCAAAGAGTGAAGGTAACAACCGGGTTACCAGATCAGAATCTCCGAAAACAGCGAACATTCCTGCAGTAACGTAATAGAGAAAAGGCCCATGATAGCTTGGATCATACATCCATGCACCTTTTGTCAGCAGCTCATAGGAAAACCATGAATGGATGGCTTCATCATGGTGCAGCAACTTGAGGTCCAGCTGCCAGAACCGTAAAAAAATTGAAATAAGAAAAATTAAAAGGAAAATTCTTTCAAAGGTAAAAAAATGTTTGATTTTATAAGAAAATTCAGCGGCCTGCTGCATGCACGCCGCACCCTTAACTCTCCAAGACTATTTCAATGCCGATATCTTTTGGCACCTGAATGCGCATGAGCTGACGGAGTGCCCGTTCATCGGCATCGATATCAATAAGACGTTTATGAATACGCATCTGCCAGCGATCCCATGATGCAGTCCCCTCACCATCAGGGCTCTTGCGGATCGGCACAACCAACCGTTTGGTTGGGAGCGGAATTGGACCGGCCAGATTTACGCCTGTGCGTTCTGCAATCTCGCGGATTCTATCACAGACCATCTCTACTTTATTAAAATCAGTTCCTGTCAGGCGAATTCTGGCTTTTTGCATAATATTTCCACCAAAAAATTATCTCATTTGTTTTGCCTGAATGGCAATACACATCCCTGCAGCAATCGTTGAACCCATATCCCGGACAGCAAATCTTCCAAGTTGCGGGAGCTCTTTGACAGTCTCAATGACCATCGGTTTTGTCGGTTTGATTACGACAATTGCGGCGTCGCCCGTCTTGAGGAATGTCGGGTTTTCCTCTTTTGTCTGACCTGAACGCGGGTCAAGTTTCTTTTTGAGCTCCACGAACGTACATGCTGTCTGCGTAGTGTGGCAGTGGAAGACCGGGGTATATCCTACCGTGAGTGCACTTGGGTGCTGAAGCACGACAATCTGTGCCGTGAATTCTTCTGCAACGGTGGGTGGTGCTTCGGC
>CAYWHL010000273.1:0-2501 GCA_964457995.1 uncultured Methanoregula sp.
ATTGGAAAAAAAGACAACGAACCCTTTTTAAATCAAATTATCGTCGAATTAAAAAAAATATTGAAAAAAGGAAGACGACCGACAAGAAATGATGTAAAAAGATAACACTGACGGGGGGAAAGAATCGAGCGAGTACCTGTTTCTGTAAAAACTCCTGGTGGAACGCATCAAACAAGGCATCGGAGAATTGAAAATAGGCCCTGTAATGGCGTATTTCCCGCTTTAGCGGGATTACCGACAAAAACAATCCTAGAATTGGGAAAGAAGGAGAATAAAGATTTATCCTTTCCTTGCCTTATCGATTACTGCCTGCAGATCCTCTTCATGAATCCGCCATTCCCGGCCGAGCTTGAACGCTATGATCTTGCCATCACTCACCCATTGTCGGGTATTGCGGATAGACATTTTGAGTTTGGCCGCAGCTTCTTCTATCGTGTAAATATTATCGACAGGCATTTCATCCTGTTGACATTTGGCATCATATCCTGATAATTGTTTCATGCTTCACCTTTCGGGAATTCTGCCGGGAGACTGTGATTATTTGAATAATTACGCTTGTTCGGGATATCCAGGAGGCATCCGGACCGGGTCCCGTTGCTGCAGCAGGCACAATACTCCTTAATGTTCGGCCTGCCTATCCACATGCAGGCCATTCAGGTCCACCCCGCAGCTTTCCTTTTGTTGTAATCTTCCCGGCTCTCGTTCGTCCTATAGTCTATTTCTTCCCGTGTCATTTGCCGAACATTACCCCCACAGGAACATCGTACATATTTAAGTGAGTATCCTCGCCGATTCCTCCAGGGAACATCCTTCCCACAAGAAAGGCATATGGCAGTTGGCATTTATGCCGCCGCCCGTTCTGCAAGTGATTGTGCTATCTCCCGGAGCCGGAAGGCTTCTCGGATCCTGCGCTCACTGTCAACCGGGTCTCCGGAATCAAAATAGATTTTCAGGGCCCCGCCTTTTGAAGGGGTCCCGAGGTCGAGGCTGTCCGGCCTGACCGTGACGTGCGACTGGATCTCAGTCATTCCGATCTCCAAGTGAGAGCCCATGCGTCTGTACCAACTCTCCCTGCAGGTTGCCAAAAATCCAGCCATCATCATCATGCATTGCAATGCTTAAGTGATCGACAAGATATTCTCCCCAATACTCTGACGAATCTTTTTTCATGTGCTCAGCTACATCCTGGAGGAACGCTTTCCAGTTTTCCGGTACTTCAATGATCAGTTCAGCCATGATCAAGATCCTCCGTTCAGTTTTTCGGTGATGAAACCATGCAGGCCTGATGCTGTTGCTTTCACCAGCTCCAGCCGGGCGCTGACATTTTCATGGACGGTCTTGTTCGGGTCGTCCCGCCAGGATGGATCGATAATGTTGACCGCTGTGTTCAGGACAGCCTGCCAGCCTATCCGGTCGTTATCCCTGAACCCGTTTACCTGCCGGGGTGGCACTGGTATCTCTTTATGTGCCTCTTTAACGGCCTGTGGCTTGGCTACAGGAGTGGGTGGTGATGCTTGGATAGGTTCGGTCTTGGCAGCGGGATTAACCGCTGCTGTGGGCCTGGGAGGTGTATTCTCATTCAAGGGCGTGATCATGCTCACGGTTCCTTTCACTTCCGTGAGAACGACCGAAGTGCCTGGAGGATACTTCTCAAAGAGCCATTGTTTTTCGGGAGGGACGAAAAACTGCTTGCCGCATACAAGGATATTACTCCCTACCTTTCCCTCAACCTTGCCGCTGTGCTGTGCCATTGTGTACCCCCATGTCGAGGTCGGACATCTGGCTCTTCACCATCTCTTTGAACTCATCACTCCTGATGACCTCAATCAATACCTCTTTTAATTCGGCCTTTTTGGCTTCAGAGAATGTCATGATGCCACCAGATCCCGCGCAAACTGGGCCGGGTCGAACAGCTCGATATCTACAAGGAGTGTGTTCTGGATGGCAGTAGCAGCACCCCGGATACTCTGCAATGCCTGCAGGGCATCAGCATCTACGATTGCCGGCTTTAGGTTACGCGGACCTGTACCAAGCGGGAAGAGGATAGGACCAGCGTAACAGATACAGCACCAGTAATAATCCCCTTCGCACGGGTCACGGCTGCCGAATCGGAGATCGCCCCCACACGGGCATACGTTCATGTGTTCTGACTTCGATACCTCTTTTGGCGCTCGTGCGGTCCCTGTGCTTGTCGGCTGGTGGGCCCCGGCGCCTCCGTTTTCTGTTGCTGTTTCACTCATGGTGATGTCTCACCAAGTATCATATTTAACACTCATGTATAAATATGTTGTTATATGTAAACAAATGTAACTAAATGCCGATGCCGATTTACAAAGGATCAACTTATATCCGTGATGCAGGAGAGTTCAACCGGGCCACCGGCACCCGGTTCCTGTCGTGGTGTAACCTGCTGGAAGAGAGAAAGAGATAAAAGCTTTCCTTCAAAATGAGGGTATAATACCCCCATGACCATCGAGATCTGCCAACAGAACACGAATATG
>CAYWHL010000274.1:0-2461 GCA_964457995.1 uncultured Methanoregula sp.
AAGGCTACAAGGCAAAGAACAAGTTCGGGCGCGAACAGGTGATGCACCTCACCCATGCACAGTTCCATTCCTATGGCGGAACCAACTGGGGAGACTTTGAGTCCAAAGCAAAAGAGGTCACGGACTACGTGAACAAGAACAAGAACATCACCATCGACATAGGTCAAGTCACGCTGGACGAGACCACGACCATGACCGCCGATGGTCCGTTCGAGCACCACTTGACCGGGCTCAACAATCTTAAATGGGCAAATATCGATGTGGAGCTGGAGACCGGATCCGGTGTCGTTCCCTACATCTACAGCCCAAATATCTCTGTCTGTGCGATCCAGTGGGCGATTGGTCTTGAAATTGCCCTTATGTCAAATGATCCCATGCGCTGCTACATCACCACTGATCATCCCAATGCAGGTCCGTTTACCCGGTACCCGCGGGTTATCAAGTGGCTGATGTCCGCCAAAGCCCGCGAGGCAATGGTCAACTCGTTCAAGCACAAGGACAAAGTTCTTTCTCAAACCAGCATCGGTACCCTGGACCGTGAGATCTCGCTCTACGAGCTTGCACAGATGACCCGTGCAGGCCCGGCAAAATCGCTCGGTCTTGCCAGCATGTGCGGGGGCTTAAAGCCCGGCATGGATGCAGATGTTGCCGTGTATAACTTCAACCCGGATATACCCGTAGCCAACCCTGATGACATTGAAACGGCATTCTCACGCTGTGCACATGTCTTCAAGAGCGGTGTCGAAGTCGTTACCAACGGGGAGATTGTCAGCAACGGCCACAAGAGAACACTCTGGGTGAATGTAAAAGCGAAGGACAACCCGCAGGTTATGCGAGATATCAACGAAAAATTCCTGAAGTATTATAGCATAACGCAGGCGAACTACGAAGCTCTCGGACACCACTTTGTCCCGAACCCGTATGCCATTGAGGTAGATGCAACACAAGTGTAGGTGTGGACCATGGAAACTGTAACTATCACCATGAAAAACCTGCCTGCACTGTATCTTGAGGCGGACAATGTATCTCCCGATGAATTTGCAGGAAAAACTGCAGCGCAGATTGGCGACCTTCACGTATACGAAGGAAATGTAACCACCACCCTTGGCAGGTATTTCGAAGTGAATGGCAATGCAGGAGCAACCGCAGCCGAAACGAAGATTATTGTCAAAGGCGATGTGAAGAAGGTAAAGTACCTTGGCTTTAAAATGACTGCCGGTGAACTTGTTGTCGAAGGCAGCATGGACCAGTACGCCGGTGCCTGGATGAAAGGCGGCAAGATGCTGGTCAAAGGCAATGTTGATGCATTTGCCGGGACCGCCATGAAGGGCGGCGAACTCATCATTGAAGGTAATGCAGGCAACTACCTTGGTGCAGCATACCGTGGCGACTGGCGCGGGATGTCCGGCGGCAAGATCCTCGTGAAGGGGAATGCCGGCAGTGACATAGGCATGTTCATGCTCGGTGGCGAGATGATCATCAACGGCAATGCAGATGTCCATGTCTGTACCCATGCCGAAGGCGGAAAAGTCATTATCAAAGGAAACGCCAAGAGCAAAATCGGCGGCCAGATGGTCGGCGGCACTATCTACGTCTTTGGCTCCATCGACACCATGATGCCAGGTTTCAAGCCTGCAGGAGAAACAGAGCTCGAAGTCGAAGGTGTCAAAGCAAGATTTGCCCACTACACCGGCGATATGGGCGAACGCCACAAAAAGAAGAAAGGACAGATCGTGTACGCCAACCTGTATAAAAAGATCTGATCTTTCTTTTTAAAAAGAGATAACGCACTGCAAATCAGCTGAGAACAATCCGGTGCAACCGCATCCGGGCAAATTCTCAGCCGCTCATTTTTTATAGAGAGCGCATTGAAAAATCGAAAGAAGTATTAATACATATAACAATTTGTGCTACCTTTTTTTATTTTGATAATACTGCGTAAAACGATGAAATGTAATTTATATGATATATTTGAACATTCCTTCATTTTGGATTATTATTTTTTGTTTAATATAAAAAAATTTCTCTGTATAAAATAGTAACGCTTATATGGCGAAATTGGGTATTATTTCATGTCCCATTAGGGGACGTGCAATAGCGACTTTCATTCATTTACCAGTGTACTTATATAGTTTACACTAACGTTCAGAGACAGTACTGTATCGCAATTAAATGGAAATTTGGAGGAATTCACATGAAATACAAAGACACGATCGACCTCTACGACGATGAGGGAAAGCTCTTAAAGAGCAATGTTACCATTGACAAGATCAGCCCGCTGGTCAACAAGGGTGCACTCAATGTCATCGACCTCACCAAGAGGACAGTGGCAGTCAACTTAGCTGGTATCGAAACGGCATTAGCGACCGGAAAGATGGGTGGCAAGATGAACCAGATTCTCGGCCACAGCATGAACTGCAGCTGTGTCAAGGACTGCGACGCACTCTCGGCAAAGATCAAG
>CAYWHL010000275.1:0-2455 GCA_964457995.1 uncultured Methanoregula sp.
CATACACCCCTATGCTGGTACTAGTCGAAAAAACTGAAATTATGAGTGCCAAAAGCAACCAGAAGAAGAGTCCTGAAGAGGTGATATCTTTAAGGAAGGGTTCTGCCCACAGGAGTGCCGTTACAGATGCTGCAAGAAGTGCAATCCTGATGAAAACAAATGCGGAAAAATACTCATCCGGTTCCTTTCCTTCAGATATCCTTTTAATCGCTGCTCCCCCAAAACCCCCGTCACCGACAAGATTGAATATCCCAAAATATGCGAGAAACAAGAAGTATGCGCCAAGGGGAGCCGGACCCAGTGCATGGGCGAAATATATTGTTGAGAGGAAACCAATGGCGGTTAAAGAGATAGTCGAACCGAAGGTGATTAAGCTCTGCCGCTGAATTGAGCTGATATTCATAAGACGGGAGATCAAAAGGAAATCATCAAGCACATAGTAAAATTGTTGAGAAAATTGTTAATGATTTCGTGATATGCTAAACAGATTCATTGATTCAAAAATATCGAGTTTCCTGGAATTGCATTAATATATGTTTGCCGCAGAATCTTGGAATATTCTCCAGAGTCTCATTATTCTATGAGTTCGATTACTTCACTTCAGAATTCATGAAGTGAATTGTCTTTTTCAATCCGGTTTCCAGATCCACTTTTGGTGACCAATCCAGTAAATCGTATGCTTTGGTAATAATCGGACATCTGCGGTGGGGATCATCCTGCGGGAGTGGCAAATATTCAAGTCCTGATTCCGAGCCCGTAATTTTTTTAATAATATTAGCAAGATCCATGATGGATAGTTCATTCGGGTTACCAATATTGATCACATCTCCTTTTAAGCCATCCTTTGCAATAAAACGAATTAATCCTTCAATCTGGTCTGTTACATAACAGAAACTCCGGGTCTGTGATCCATCACCGAATATTGTAATCGGCTCATTTCTAAGTGCCTGCATGATAAACCGCGGGACGACGCGACCATAGTAGCCGTCTGCTCTCATTCGGGGTCCATAGGTATTGAATATCCTTACAATCCTGACATCTACACCATGCTGACGCATATATGCCATACAGGTGGCTTCACCAGCTCGCTTTGCCTCATCGTAACATCCCCGGATTCCCAGCGTATTTACATTCCCGTGGTAAGTTTCAGGTGTTGGAATTATCTGTGATTCCCCATAAATCTCACTTGTCGATGTAAAAAGTAACCTGGCTTTATTTTTTTTTGCAATCCCTAATGCAATCCACGTACCTAACGTATTTGCCTTCATAATCTGGATTGGGAATTGTTCGAATTCGAGCGGGGATGCACGGGATGCCATATGAAGGACAAAATCAATTTTTTTATCTAATATAACCGGATTGCTGATATCATGCAATAGAAAAGAAAAATTTTCATTCTCCTTAAGATTCTCAATATTCTGTTCCCGTCCGCTTGCCAAATTATCAAGGCAGATGACCTTGGCATTTTGTGCGATCAATACATCGCACATCCATGAACCAAGGAATCCTGCACCACCGGTTACAAGAACCGTTTGATCTTCAAAAGAATGATCTTTCAGATCCGAATTTATTTTACCAATATCTTCATTAAGCATAACAAACACTCATAAAAATCCAAGAAATTATTGTTATTTCCTGCATATGCTTTGGATGAAACCCTTAAGATCTTTTCCCAATTCCTTATCCTGCATACCAAGTTCTACATTGGCCTTTAACCAATCCAGTTTGTTTCCAATATCATACCGCCTTCCACTGAAGAGATGAGCATACATTTTTTGTTGGCAATTTTGTATATTCAGCGCATCAGTAAGTTGGATTTCACCGTTTTTCCCCGGAGATGTCTGCTGTATTGCATTAAAAATTCCATGTGTTAAAATATAGGATCCAAGAATTGCCAGATTGGAGGGAGCGGATTGCGGCGAGGGTTTTTCCACAAGATGTTCAATTAGAAAATCATCTCTCTCAAGATCAGCACCTGAAATAATACCATAATGATCGACCATTTCCCATGGAACTCGCTCAACAGCAATTATTGGTGCTTTATATCTCTCATACACGGCCATCAGTTCATGAATACAAGGAGGCATTGTGATTGTATCGCCCAACATTAAAGCAAAAGGGTCATCAGCTGCAAATGATTCAGCATACCGGATTGCATCTCCGAGACCTTTTACTTCTTTCTGGCGAATGAAAAAAATATTTAACTCCTGCAAAATTTTATCGAGCTCATCAAGGAATTTATTATTTTCATTCAGATTGCTTTTATCAAAGTAATCCTCAAGAGAACGTTTACCTTTACCAGTAATAATGAGAATATCGGTGATCCCGGAATGATACGCTTCTTCGATGACATATTGAATAACAGGCTTATGCACAACTGGTAGCATCTCTTTTGGCATCGATTTGGTAATCGGTAAAAACCGTGTTCCTAACCCGGCTGCCGGAATTACTGCTT
>CAYWHL010000276.1:0-2445 GCA_964457995.1 uncultured Methanoregula sp.
AGAAAAATCCCCATTATTCTTACATGATTAATCGATATAAATCTACAGATCTATATCAAGCCCGAGAATTTCGGTACTTCCGCAAAAGACATCGCGGGCAATCCTGACCAGACCCCTTGAGGCGCACCATTCATCGAAAACTGCCACTTTTCGGCCAAGAAATGCCTCAACCTCAGGTGCGATTAGTGGTGCAAGACTGCCGGCAAGTGCCACCGTTGCCTGGGAATTTAACAAGAGGAGCGCGGCACATTCCATCGCTGAAAACATAGCAATAGACGGCATGCGCTTATGTTCCGGAAGGGAAAATTTCACTCCAGCGTGCTGGAAAGCTTCATTGGCCGTGGATTCCCCCGCATCGATACGTCGTATCGCATCCACATCGAGTGCGCCATGAAGAATACCAGGTGCAAAGATGCAGGCATCAAATGCGCCCACTACTTTTCCTGCTGTAACAAGCAGTGTTACGGTGTTTGAGCTCACGTCAGATACAATGATATCATGACCCAGCGTGCAGCTGACTTCGTATGCAATTCCAATCTTTTCGGGACTCGACTGGTGTGAATACACCTTGAAACGGGGATCGGTAGGAGATTCCCGATGGAGACCAGGAATAACGATAGCAGGGATCCCGCTCTTTGCAACCTCATCAAATACCTTTGTCCCGCCACCAATATGCTGTCCTGCCCCATCCTGGCTGATGAGCCCACGGTTTTTCACTTTTTTGATACTGGTGATTGCCGAAATATTGTCCCCCATCGAATAGCAGAGTGCAATACCTTCAATTTCATCGACCGGACATAACCTTGACAGGTCCTGTATCGAGAACTCTTTTGCAGCTTCCCGTGATATCTTGAACTGTCCCGGTTCTCCAGCAAAACGCATCGCGGTTGTTCCGTGATCGATCCCGATGAACATAGCAGTAATCCTATAGCATGGATGACATATTAGGATATGATGTTTGATGTCGTCACGGGTGGCGCCGGGTTTATCGGCTCGCACCTGGTTGATACTCTCGTTGCACAGGGTAACGAAGTTCTCGTGATTGATTCCCTTTGCTCCGGGCACAGGGAAACGATTGCACGGCATATTGACTCCTGCAAGGTCAGGTTCGTGAAAAGTGACCTGCTCGACGATGGGTGGCAGGATGCCATTAAGGGGGCGGACAGGCTCTTTCATCTCGCCGCGGACCCTGATGTCCGTCAGAGTGCCGTGAATCCCGAACCGACAATGCAGAACAATATTATAGCTACTTACCGTGTTCTCGAAGCCATGCGCCAACACGATGTTCCTGAACTTGTGTTTACATCGACTTCCACGGTCTATGGTGATGCGGCTGTCATCCCGACACCGGAGAGTTATACCCCGCTCGAACCTATTTCCGTGTACGGTGCCAGCAAGCTTGCCTGTGAAGCACTTATCTCCGCGTACTGCCATTCGTTTGGCATGAAAGCATGGACGTTTCGTTTTGCCAATATCATCGGCTCGAGGAGCGGTCACGGCGTGATAAGCGACTTTATCCAAAAACTCGAAAAAAACCCGACAGAGCTGGAGATTCTCGGTGATGGCAAACAGATCAAATCCTACCTTGAGGTGCATGAGTGCGTAGCTGCGATGCTCTTTGCAGCCGGGCATGTACGGGACACAGTTAACACGTTCAATATCGGTTCTGAGGACTGGATTGACGTGAAAAGTATTGCGGAGATTGTTACAGAAGAGATGCACATCCCTCATACGAAGTACAGGTATACTGGAGGTGACCGGGGATGGATCGGGGATGTACCAAAGATGCAGCTTGCCATAGACAAGATCAAGGCCCTCCGCTGGAAGCCGCAAATTGGATCGCGGGAGAGTGTGCAGATCGCTGTCAGGTCTATGCTCGCGGAACGGCAGCACCGGCAATGAGGTGCAGGGAAAGTTTATCCAAATCATTTCACCCGTGATTCCCATGAAGTATATTGTGATTCTCGGTGATGGTATGGCGGATGAACCGCTTTTACAGCTCGGTGGGAAAACCCCCCTTGAATATGCAAAAACGCCGAATATGGACTGGCTGGCGCAAAACGGCGCATGCGGAATGCTGCGGACAATTCCTGATGATTTTGAAATTCTCTTTCATATTCTTTCTCATTTATTTTAATCTTCTTTTCATTTGCAATTTCTCTTGTTAATTCAATTGGAAATCCATAAGATTGGTATAATAAAAATGCATCTTCACCTGAAAGAGATTTTTTCCCTTTTGTAAGTTTTTCAAAAATCCGGAGCCCTTGTTCAAGAGTTTCAAGAAATTTTTTCTCTTCTTTTTTAATCTCTTCAAGAATCTTGTTTTTATTTTTATTTAATATTTCATAATCATTATAAATCTCAAAAATAGGCATAGCAACATGTTCTGTAAAATTTTTAATGCCTAGCTCTTTTCCACATTTAACAGCTCTTCTTATTAATCTT
>CAYWHL010000277.1:0-2439 GCA_964457995.1 uncultured Methanoregula sp.
GCAGCAGATCATCTGTCAGGATACCAACTAATTCATCGCTCCGCTTTCCAAAGCGTACAGCTGCGGTTTCATTCAGTGCTAGAATTATACCCTTTGTATCCATTAAAATGGCAGAATCTGTCGGTGCATTCATGAGTGCACGTGCAGTTGCTTCACTCTCGCGTAATGCCATTTCTGCCTTTTTCCGGTCGGTGATATCCCGTGAGATCTCCAGAACTGCAACAGGTTTGCCCAAGGCATCTCGTAAAGCAACATTCGCCGAGCATTCGAAGAACCGGTTCTCACCCTGACTATCAATTACTGTTGTCTCGTGGTGATGTATCTTTCCATCACGGAATGCCTTGAGAGTTCGGCATGGATATGGATCACAGGGACCTGGTCTTAGATGATATGCCTCGTAGCACTTCTTTCCGATAATATCTTTTCCAAAAAGCCGTTTGGCCGGTTCATTTGCCCACAGGATGGTCAGATTCTCATCCATCATGCTCATGGGATCAGTGATCGATTGCAGCATTGCATTGAGTTTCCCCTCACTCTCCCGCAATGCTTCTTCCACCAGCTTGTGCTCAGTGCTGTCGTGAACGCTTCCAATAATATTCGTGGGATGACCGTTTTCGTCAAAGATGGCAGTGATATTGCAATCGCCATACCTTTTCCCGGTCGGGTAATCTTGAACCTCTACCCATTCTATTGTCTTTTTTTCCAGGATTGCCTGATTGTACTTTTTGAGGATTCGTGAAAGTAGTGGCTCCTGTATAATTTCATGAACATATTTACCCACAACCTGATCTTCAGTAAGTCGCAGTCTCTCCAGAAAGGTTTGATTAACAGTCAGAAAACGATAATGATTGTCCTCTTCAATGGACAAGTAAGATAATACGTCAGGAACATTGGAGAAGAATGAGGTAAGCTGGCGCTCTTTGTTTTTCAGCGCTTCTTCTGCACGTTTACGTTCCGTGATATCCCGTATCGCTACCTGTATTGCAGGCTTGCCATTAATATTTGTTTTAACTCCTCTGCCCTCAACTATTACTGATGTTCCATCGATACGAAGCATATGCACTTCTGTCGGGGGGGATATCTCGCCATTGAGGTCTTCTTCAATATTTTTCCTGACAACATCGTGGAATTTTGGTTGAATGAAATCGAGGATATTTTTACCGATTATCTTGTCAGAATGCGAAGCGCCAAGGAGTTTGAAGGCTGCAGGATTTATAAATATAATTTTTCCCTGCTGGTGAATGATAACAGCATCAGGAGATATCTCGACGAGTTTGCGGTACCGGTCTTCACTCTCCTGTAAAACCTTTTCTGCCTTCCTGCGTTTAGTGATGTCATGCGCATTGATTACTAAGGCCTTTACTGTTCCATCTTGAAAGACCGGGCCGACCGTGGATTCAAAATATAACGTTTCTCCATTCGCGAAATAGTATTCAGTGCTAAATGTTGACAGTTCCCCGGTTTTGAGGACATGTTCGAAGCATGCAGCTGCTGCATGATAAAATTCCTGTGGTATAAAGTCAAATATCGATTTGCCACGAACCTGCTCACGATTCAGCGTATACGCCCGGTTGATGAAACTGATTTCCAATTTTTGATTGAGCATCAGAATCATATCCGGGGAGTTTTCAGTGATTGATCGAAACTTCACTTCACTTTCACGCAATGCATTCTCCGCTAGTTTTTGTTCGGTAATATCCTCAAGGATGACTGAGACTCCTTTTCGCCCATCATCAAAAACCGTCGATGCTATCCGACAAAATAAACTGATATCTTTTGTATCGAGTGCAATCTCCCCGGACCATTCTTTACCGGCAATTCCCTCCTTAATATTTTCAATGAAGGGGGTGAACGATTCATCAAAGAACAGAGCAACAGATGTATATTCAATATTTTTTCCCAGCAGGTTTTTATTATCGGTTCCGAACAACTTGAGAAACGGCTCGTTTACAAAGATGATCCGAAGGCTGCTGTCCAGCTGCATGACAAGTTCTGAAGAGAGGGATAGTACTGCCGAGAGTGGCACTCGTTGTGACAGCATGTAGATCTTTGCCATGCCGAACCGGCGCATCTCCACCTGCCCTGATACGAGGAGGTTCTCAAGGTATCGTCCGATAGTGTTACGATTAATATTTACTGCCTTGACGATATCCGTGATACTCAGGCCCTGTGGATTTTCCTTTAAAATGTCTTTAATCTGATTAGCGATCTCTTTTTTCAGAACCATTCTTTATAATTTATTAGGTTTTTCAGGATATAAAAATTCAGATATTACTATTACCTGAACGAAAATGCGAATAAAAACAAACAAATTTGATACGGTGTCGTAAAAATAGTTAAAAACTGAATGTTCACTCCCGTGTCCTGATCCCGTCTTCAACGAGCTCAAAGTCGAAGTATGCCCCTTCAGGTTGTGAACGGTGTTTGACGAGCCGTGCC
>CAYWHL010000278.1:0-2430 GCA_964457995.1 uncultured Methanoregula sp.
TTTTTCAGGCATCAGGTCAATATCTTCCCAGAAGGGCGGTGCAAATGCCCGCACCGCCATCTTCTCTGAGAGCCCGTGTTTTCGTATCAGTAAATCAACAAGATAGGCGACCACTTCTGTGTCAGTAAACATGGTACATTTATACCCATAGCTTTCAATGTAGCGCCGGTTGGTACCGTAGGATGTTATCTCGCCATTATGGACAACACTCCAGTTCAGGAGGTTGAAAGGATGCGCACCCCCCCACCAGCCGGGTGTATTTGTCGGGTAACGGTTATGCGCAAGCCAGAGATACCCCTTATAATCCTGGATACGGTAGAAATTTGCAACGTCCTCAGGCCAGCCTGCAGCTTTGAAAACGCCCAGGTTTTTACCGGAAGAGAAGATGAGAGTACCATTCTTTTCCGCATTGACTTTCATGACAAGGTGTGTAACAATATCTTCATCAGGCGTGGTACTTTTCGGCATCAAACTGCGATCAGGACGAAAAAAATAACGCCATGGCGTATGAACTTTCCGTATATTGGGCTGCTCATACGTTTTGATCTGTTCATCATGAACGATCGTTCCCCATTTCTCCAGCAGGGTATCAAGTGCAGCCTTGTTTTCACGGATATTGTCAAAAAAAACATGCAGCGCGAAATAATCCTTATACTCAGGATAGATTCCATACGCCACATACCCGGCTCCTTCACCACTCCCCCGCTCATTCATCATGGAGAGTGCCTCTTTTATTTTCGCACCATCCACGTTCTGGCGGCGCTTATCCAACACACCTATAATACCACACATATTATCACAATACAGAATGATGTTGTACTGATGAACATATGTTCATTGCATAATGAACATTCGTTCAATCAGATTAGTTGAATAAGTATAAATACAAATGGGTGGAACATGTCTTCCAATATGTCAGCAGATGTAACCAAATTCTTAAAAAAAATCGAGGCGGATAAAGTAAAATTCATTCGCCTGCAGTTTACTGACATCCAGGGTCAGCCAAAAAACGTCGCTATCGCGGTTAATCAGGCAGAGAAAGCACTGACTGAGGGCATCTGGTTCGATGGATCCTCCATCGAAGGATTTGCCCGTATCGAAGAGTCCGACATGCTGCTCAAGCCGGACCCGGCAACGTATGCGGTTCTCCCTTGGAGACCCCAGGAAGGAAAGGTAGCCCGGTTTATTTGTGATATCCAGACGTACGGTAGTAAGCCGTTTGATGGCGATCCCCGCTATATTCTGCGAAAAACCATTGCCGAAGCGGCAAATATGGGGTTCACGTTTAATACCGGACCGGAGCTCGAGTTTTTCCTGTTTAAAACATATGAAGGTATTCCTACAACAGAATTCGAAGATCGCGGTGGGTATTTCGATCTCGCCCCTTCAGACTCTGCAGAGGATGTAAGACGTGATGTTGTCCTTGCGTTGAGTGATATGGGATTTGAGATTGAAGCATCTCACCACGAAGTCGCGGAAAGTCAGCATGAAATAGACTTCAAATATGGTGATGCCCTCACCACTGCAGATCGTTGTATTACTTTCAAGTTTGCAACCAAGACGATCGCTCTTCAATACGGTTTGCACGCAAGCTTTATGGCAAAACCTATTGCGGGCATTAATGGCAGCGGTATGCACACGCATGGGTCACTGGCAAAGAATGGCAAGAATGCTTTCTTCGATCCTAATGGTGAGAATCAGCTCTCCGACACCGCAATGTATTATATCGGTGGTATACTGAAACATGCAAAGGCAATCACGCGAGTTGCAAACCCGACGATTAACTCCTATAAGCGGCTTGTCCCTGGTTACGAAGCCCCCTGCTATATTTCCTGGAGCGCAGCTAATCGTTCCGCGCTGGTTCGCGTTCCGGCAGCCCGCGGTAACAGTACCCGTGCCGAGTTCCGCAGCCCGGACCCGATGTGCAATCCATATCTCTTATTTGCCTGCATGCTCGCTTCAGGTCTTGATGGCATTAAAAACAAGATTATGCCTCCTGAAAGCACGAACACGAATATCTATCATCTTGATGAGAAAGCCCGGAAGAGACTCCATATCGATATGCTGCCTGGCAGCCTTATGGAATCCAACGCAGCGCTTTTAAAAGACGAAGTACTCTGCAAAACTCTCGGTGACCATGTTGTCCCAAACCTTTCAAGCATTGCACAGATGGAAACCGATTCCTTCCGGCTTGCGGTTCACCCGTGGGAGCTTGAAAGGTACCTGGCAACATACTAATTAAAAAAATTTTTAAAATTTTTTATTGGCATAGTTTGAACTTGTAATCCGGTAACTGACAGTCGATCGTACTCTTTTCGGGATGACAAGGTGTTCAGGTTAAGAGTATGTGTGTCTGGATATCTGCCTGCATAGTGAACGCGCATGAGATTATTCCTATGAAATTTTTTCCCTAAAATTTTAATCGATTAC
>CAYWHL010000279.1:0-2419 GCA_964457995.1 uncultured Methanoregula sp.
TCAAGGGCGCCGGTTGCAATGATCAGTTCCTGGTTGAGATGGTTACCGGTCATCGGGACGCCTTTTCTCATCAGCAGTTCGCTGCCTGTACAACACATCCCGACCAGATTGATCCCTTTTGCACCGTATTTTTGCGCGAGTGCTTTCAACTCCGGATCAGCGGTAGCCTTCACAATCACTTCGGAGAGCATCGGGTTGTGGCCGTGCACCGAAATATTTACGTGATCCGCTTTCAGCACTGCAAGATTCATCCGTGACATGTTGATGGTTGGTGTGCCAAACAGGATATCCGAGACCTCGGTGCCGATCATCGAGCCGCCCCAACCATCCGAGAGTGAGGTTCGCAGACCCTGGAGCAGGATATTGACATAATCCGCGCCAACACCCATCTGGATGCGGTGCATTGAATCCACTATTTCCCGGTCAATGCCCCGCGGGGTAATGCCCAGCTTTGTCCAGATCTCCCGGGTCGCTTTCGGGGCACGGTTGAGGAACTGGAGTGTATTCTTTTTTATGCCGTACTCGTCAAGCATAGCCCCGCTAAGCTCGGCGGCGAGCTGCTCGGGTTTCTTTCCGTCTGTTTTGATACCAAATTCGATGCAAATCTTCTGGAGTTTTTCTTTGTCGGTGACTGCATAATCCTTTGTTTTACCCGCACCTACGAGAGAGAGCGTTTCAACAATATCCCTGCCGTGATCGGAGTGGGCTGCTGCACCCGTCGCAATCATGTCAAGCATGTTGCGTGCTACTATCAGGTCGGCGTCAGCACCACAGACCCCACGGATGCGGTTGGGCGGAATGATACGGCAAGGCCCCATGGCACAGCGTGAACAGGATGTGCCGGCTTCACAGTGCTTGCATGAGGGCTGTTGCATCTCATACCGGTCCCAGACTGTCTCGATACCTTCCCGCATCATCATCTCAAGGACTGGTTTGGCGTTCTCATCGATTGTGCGCTCATTCTTCTTCTGCTCAATCAATGCCGGGTTCAGGAGCGACATCCTCGCCCTGTCAAGCTCACAGACATCGAGCCGCTCCCGGATAAGTTGGGGTTTGGGTTCTTCGGTCATAACGTATCAATCCATTGGTATCTGGTAGATGGTAATCCGTTAAAGCGGTATATATTTCATTGCGTCATGGTACTTTTTTGCCCTGTTTCAGCTTGACTTTCCTTATTCAGAGAGGAACTGCCGGAAATAAACGTTCGATAAAAGAAATTGTTATGGGACTGAAAACTTCAGGGATATCTTTATTGACTTCCGGCAGTCCCGGACGGTATCGTGCGTCATAGTATCTGCTGCATATGCACGATAGTGCGCATCTCTACCCTCCGGCAACTGGCGGAAACAGCGCGATCACGTCCCCATCATCAAGTGGTGTATCCAGCCCGGCCAGAAAATGAACATTCCTGCCGTTCTTGAGGATGTTGACAAAGTCACGGGGTGTTCCCGGAGCGGCAAACATCAGATCGCCCAACCCAGTGTACCGTCCGGTAAGTTCAGCGAGAAGTGTGTAGATGGATGCACCCTCTGGAAATTCCATGTCGAATTGACTATCCATGACCTCGCGGAATGTGGCAAATGCCTTTACGTGGACCTTCATCGCACTCGCACTCCTGTTGGTATCTGATACTCATCCTTACCGCAGACAGGACAGGTTGGAATGCGTTCAATCTTGAGCTGATCGGATTTTTGTCTGATGCCATCCCAGAGCCACAAATGATCAATGATGGGTAAACCGGTACCGGTTGCCAGTTTAATCGCTTCAGTAACCTGGACGCACCCGATTAGCCCGGTAGTAACGCCTATGAGGGGAATCTCCCGAAATGGTGGCGGGTTCGGGATAATGCAGCGGAGGCAGGGAGATGTTTTGGGAAGGATGGTGCAGACCTGTCCATAGAACCCTCCGACTGCGCCATGGATAAACGGTACCCCGCACTTCCACATTGCATCATCCAACAGGAACCGGGCTGGATAATTGTCAAGTCCGTCTATGACCAGATCAATACCGCGGATAAGGTCCCTCGCAGGAGTGGTACCGATTGCGGCCGTAACCGGTTCAACATCAATGGATGAATTCATTGAATGGAGCACTTTTGCAGTGGTGTTTGCCTTCGGTCTGCCTATATCTGCCTCCCGGAACAACCACTGGCGGTTCAGGTTTGTCTCTTCGATACAATCAGGGTCGATGATACGGATGGTGCCAAACCCCGCCATGGCAGCAAAGAGGGCAGCCATACTGCCGAGTCCTCCGGCTCCGTCAATAAGCAGCCGGGTTCTCCCGATCCTCTCCTGCCCATCCTCACCGACAATGGCAATCTGCCGCCGGTACCGCTCCTTTTGCTCTTTGCTCAGCACGGCCATGGTCAATGGTTATTTTAAGCCTTGTTATGTAAGACCCAGTTCTTTGCGTTTCTCCT
>CAYWHL010000280.1:0-2407 GCA_964457995.1 uncultured Methanoregula sp.
TCGATTTGACCCCCTAAACAGGCCTTCCTTTCATTTTCCACCTACTTTAGCCCATCAGACAAGAGATCTGCCTTCCAATAGCGTCTATTAGCGTTTATTTTGGAGCCTGAAATATGCCGAATTCCTCGGTTCGGGGTTCATTATGATGTTTTTAGAAATGCTTGTGACGGAATGGGGCGGTTTTGTGCCGGAATTGGTGCCCGGACCTCTTTACTGAAAGAGGGTCTACGACGGAGAAGTGGGTTTGGCGGAGTGCAGGTCTCCTGTGTGTCCCGGGCCTTAAATGATCGATCCCAAAAACAGGCCTTCTTTTCACTTTGACTGTGCTACTACCCCAGACATTCTGAGTTTCGCCTCCCAATAGCGTACAATAGCGTTTTACAGCGCCAAGGAAAACGCCCCGTTTGCCTTAAATCGTGCGCAAAATGCTTTCCCTGAAAAAGTGTGTAAAAGTGTACGGTTTTTTGCACAAGTTCGGGAAATGACCTTCCCGGATTGGCAATCCGGGGCCATAGCGGAGCCGGATTGGGGGGTTGGAATGCAGGTACCCGGGTGGGGGGTTTACAGTGGAAGTTTTGTCCCCCGAGTCTCCGCGTTCTTCTGTTTTACATCACCGACAAATGTCGACCCATTTAACTTTTCCCGGATTCCACGGCATATGGGAGTTCGACATCACACGCAAATAAGAACGCTCAATAATGCACATTCATCGAAGTTTACGTCCGGCCACTCTGCTTCTGAAGCAGGATCAAACTTTCATTCCGTGGACTTTTATGCGGATTCGCCCCGGAGCTCCGCAATGCACCATGCTGCGCACTCCCTGACATTCTCATCCGGGTGCTTTAACAGGGGCTCAACAAAGGGGATTGTCTTTTTATCCTTAAAAGGCACCAGCACGTTCATCGCCCCCACCATCACTTGCGGATCCTTATCCGAGAGGAATTTTAGTAACTCGGACACGGGAGGTGGTTCAAGATATCGTAATGAATCATATACCGCATCCCAGATTTCATCACGAGGATCGACAAAGAAAGGCATAATCTCTTCGATCCCCTTTTTGTGATTAAGGGTGGGCAGGAGACTGATGGCGCTACAGACCAGCCGGAGATCGTCACTTTTCAAGAGAGGGATGATCTGATTATAGCTGGAGGGTTTGATAGCGATAATGGCATCCTGTGCACAGCTCCCAACCTGTTCATCAGCATCTGAGAGTGCGGTGATCAGGTATGGCAGAGCACGTGCATCTTTGGTCTTCTCCAAAACTGATATGATCCGCATGCGGACCTCAGCATCCGGGTTTGTGATTGCTTCGCAGAGAGCGGGTATTGCGGGCTTACCGATCATTTCAAGGGCTTCTTCAGCCGTGTTATAGAAATAATCGTCCTCATGTGCAAGCCATTTGATAAGTACCGGGATGGCAGGCTCTCCGATGTTGGCAAATACTTTTGGGACATCCTCCCAGAGGAGATTTTCTTCGAATTGTTTCTCTTCCATTGCTTCCTGCATGTAGGGTAGTACAGCTTTTCCGGCTTTTTTCAGAAACTTAATCGTTTCAACAACCTGCTCCGGAAACGGGCGTTCGAGGTCAGCGATCGCCTTTTTTATCTGGTATTCTTCCGGTGTTTTCCACGAGAATGAAGGCAGGTACACAATAATGGGTTTTTTTGTCATGGCAGTTCCAGGGTTACGGTAATGATGTGTACTTATTCTGAGATTTGGGCGGTTAAGATCTTCGATATGCAAAGTATTCAGCAGGGACTGTGAGAACCTGCTTGGATATTCCCCAGCCGGACTGTGTATGAAAATTTTCAACCGGACTTTCGCTGAAAAACTTTGAGCATATTTTGGCTGAAAAAAAATTTCAGGTAAGCCCTTCAATAAAAATTTCACACGATCCCTTCATAACGAAAAAATCCCTTGCCCTTTCCTAAACATCCGGAGATTGTCCGCGCCTATCTTTGCGTGCGGCTGCGACTGAACGTGGTGGCGGCGGGCCGGCGGTGCGAGCGGGGGGAAGGCATTCAGAGATAAATCTGCAACAAATTAATGATTATTCCTTGTTTTTCACAATTCCCTGGTGCGGGATTTCATGTACAGGAGTATTCGTTCCCGGTCTTCGTTTTCCTGTTTACCTTTGAAGTAAATCTCGATGAATGTGATGGAATCAAAAAGCGGATCGAACGCATAAATCACCCGCAGACCGCTGTTCGAACCCCGGCCTTTCAGGGACTGGCAACGGAATTTCCGCACCTTGAAAACCGGGTCCGAAACATCGATGCCAGGATTTGCTATCTGAACGATACCCGGCAATCCTGCAGGAATGCGGGCACTCAATGCGATCGTAAATGTCTTCAGATCCTCTTCCAGTGACCGGAAGTCTTTTGACAATCTTTTCATATCGTGATCG
>CAYWHL010000281.1:0-2407 GCA_964457995.1 uncultured Methanoregula sp.
AATTCCGGCATACAAGCAGATCGTGAACCTCATCTATTGCGCGATCGGTGAAGGGACACTCCGAGAAGGAGACAGACTTCCGACAATCAAAGAGCTCTCTGAACGGTTCAAAATCAATCCGAACACTGTTGCCAAGGCGTACCGTGAGTTGGACCTGAAGGGAATCATCATCAGTCGTCGGGGAGATGGCTCGTTTCTATCGGCCATGACTGACAGGCCGGCGCCACTGAAGGAAGGAGAAAAGGACGCAAAGCTCGATGAGTTTTTTGGGCGGGTGATCGCCGAGGCAAAAGCGTATGGAATTACGGAACAGGATATTCTGGATCATATAAAAGAAAGGATACAGGAAGATGAGTAGATTCCGAAGAAGTTGGGGACTGTTCAAACGATCCATGCAGGTGGTTCGCAAGAACAAGAAACTGCTGGTGTTTCCAATCGTTGTCTTTCTGTTGACTTGCGTAATAGCGCTCTTCTTCATAGCACCTGCCGTCTTGTGGGACTCAGGTCATGCATACACAAGCGCGGCGCACTGGAAGACCATAGGCAATCGCTGGCTCTCTGTGGATGGCGATGCCGGCGAGCTACGCCCGAGCACGCTGTGCTACGTTCTGCTCCCGAGCATCTACATGATATCGATGTTCCTGGCGACGTTCTTCAACGTCGCATTCTACAACGAGATTTTCAATGCGCTGAACGAACGGCACGTGTCCATTTCGGGAGGACTCCGATTCGCTTTGACTCGCCTGAAAACAATAGCCATGTGGTCGCTGTTCACCGGTGCTGTGGGCCTTGTCATCAAGTTGATCGAGGAACGTGTGGGCTTCGTAGGTCGATGGGTTGTCGGATTTATCGGAATTGCCTGGAGCGCTGCGTCGATCTTTGTTGTCCCCTCGATCGTACGCGAACAGAGTCATGCGAATCCGGCACGATTGCTCAAGACTTCCGCAGGTATCCTGCAAAGAACGTGGGGAGAGTCCCTTATCGGTTACCTTGGCATTCAATTTGGTAAACTACTATTCTTCCTGGGTTCCATTGTACTGCTGGGGGCCAGTGCGTATCTGTGCCTCGCGCTCGACAATGTCTGGATCCTATGTGCCGCTTTTGTCGCATGGATCCTTATCATGGTGCTCTTCATGTATATTATTCAAGTTGCGAATCAGATCTACCTGGGGGCTCTCTATGTGTATGCGACAGAGGGCGTCGTGCCGGGTCCCTTCGTGCAGGACGAGATGGACATGGCATGGAAGGTCAAGTCAGGCCGAAAGGCACTCCGCACGTGAGCGGCCAACAACGAAATCCACCTTATAATCTGATGGCGCGCCTTCAGATTATAAGGTGATTTCAAGAGTTAGGCTAGTATCTTCATATTTCTCCCACCCGCCATCACCCAAACCGCCTTTTCGAACTCTTTGAACTGATGGAGAAACCAAACCGATACCGGTACTCGGGCAATTTCCGGGCCATTCTCAAAAGCTGTTCAAACTGTTTCTCAACCCTCTGCAACATCGGTCTGCATTCAGACTACTCCCCCAGCCTCGTCGTCACATCGAAATTCTCCGTCGTGAACACAGACAGAAACGTGGCCTGTTTTGATAATCCGTGTTTCCTCCCGCACACAAGACGGATTGAAAAGGGAGTTCCTTGTCTACCGCACACAAGGAGGAATGAAATGAAGAAGCGGTTTACGGAGGAGCAGATCATCGGGGTCCTGAAGGAGCGTGAAGCAGGGATGCCGCTGTTTGAGTTTATTCAATTGATAGGTGCCGTTTAACTGAGATGTTTCGCTGTTTATCAGGCATATACGCAGCAAATAGTTACGATTAGTATGCAGAAAATACTTTTAAATAGAACGTGGAAATTGTAATTTCCGTTTATAAACTATATTATAGGGAATTTTGATTACTCATCAATTTGACAGGGGGAATCACGGAATACTACTTGTATGAAGAATTCTGATGTAGTACTATTCATTTTCAACAGGACTGTACGGATTTATTACCACTCATGATTTGATAGGGTGATATCAGTAAAAATCAATTGACGAGAAGGAGTCAATGATGCCAGACGAAAAACAAAAAGCCAAACAAACAGGCGGTAAAGTACTATCGGCAAAAGAGAAGGATGCCTGCCGGAAGGTTTCTTCATTGAAAGCAGGTGTCGCCAGCCAGCGGGCGGATGCATTGCTGGCAATTAACGAAGGATTGACAAGGGCCAAAGCAGCTGAGCTAACCGGTTTAAAACAGGGTCAAATTGACTATCTTATGACCACGTTTCGTAAGAAACGGCTCACTATGTTTCCCGATGCTGTTTTAAACGAACCACAAGAACAGGCAGAAGCTGATAAAAAAGCCACCAGCAAGAAGAAGGCTGTGAAATCGAAAAAGGGAAAGGCTAAAAAAGAGAAGAA
>CAYWHL010000282.1:0-2400 GCA_964457995.1 uncultured Methanoregula sp.
GATTTAACGGACGGTATTTTCCTAAAGTCCATTCGTGGATCTCCTTGTAGAGAGCAGGTTCGTAGACTTTTAATGTATTGAAAACTACATCCTGCCAGAAGGTTCCGACATTTCCTTTGATGATATCTCCTTTGGGGAAATGCTGGTTGATGAGATCCCGGGGAGTGCCGGTAATTCCGTGCTGGGCGATACCGACATGCAGGTTATTATCCCGCAATGCTTTTGCCACCGCCTTTGTCTGCGGGATATCGATGGAAAGCTGTTCTACAACATTTCCTGATTCATCGTATACGTGCCCGTGCGTACTTCCGTTGGCTATCGCAAGAACCTGTGGAAATACTCCGTTTTCCTGCAGGGCTTTGATGAATTCAACTGCTTCTTTGGGTTTTGTCAGGATGAGGCCCTGCCCGTCTTTCCGGCCGATCTCTCCTACTTCCACTTCAAGGCCGAAATCCTTACCTTTCATCTGTTTTTTGATATGATGGGCGAGATCTGTTGTAGCAATAATATTTGTTTCAAGTTCTTCCCGGACATTTTTTCCTTCAAAATTAAAGAGATGAGAGGCATCAATGGCAAACGATGTATACCCGGCAGCAATCTGGGCATCGATCAACTGTTTGGTCCCCTCGATCTCTGAAGGGTTTCCTGTCTTTATCGAGATATGATCGGCGTGAAGAGCCCAGATATCAAACTCTGTAGCCTTTGCAGCTTCATTCATCTTTTCTGAGAATGTCTTTGGCGTGAACCCGGTATACCCGCCATTTAAATCACATTCAGACCTTGCAAGTTCCATAAATACCGCAGAATCGGTATCTTTTGCGGCTTTAAAAATTCCCTCAGCAACCGTCGCAATCCGGATATTTGCAGCCATGATAATGGTTTTTTTCCCGGAAATAGCCCCCAGTATTGTTGAACCGGGGATTGGACCAAATGTATTCTTTTGCATAATCTTCAATCCTGTTTAAAGCACTCATCAAGCATAAACTTTTCAATCAGCCGTATCTCTTCTTTGCCCCCGATATAAATGGGGGTGACATCATCGATTCCTTCCGGTTTTATCGTTAAGATATCGACCCTCCCATTGCTGATTGCCCCCCCGGCTTCGAAGATGATCTTTCCCATTGGGTTGGCTTCGTATAGTAATCTGAGTTTTCCCTTTTCCCGACCCTTAAAGCCGGGATAAGTAAACACCCCTCCCTTATGTAGGATCTGGTGGACATCGGCAACAAAACAGCCACTGAACCGGAGTTTATATCCGGAGTGTTCGAGTTTGTCAATCCAGCGTGCGTGAGCAGGGAAGTAATCCCGCCTCAGGGCGCCGGGTGCGTATATCTTTCCCTCTGGAATTTTCAGATCCTGTTGTCGTAAGAAAAATTCACCCGTTTCATCCAGTGCGAATTCATGCACTCCTTTTCCAGTAGTAAATGTCAGGGTTGTCAGGGGACCGTACAGTATATAGAGGGCAGCAATCATTGTTGCGCCCTTTTCCAGAACGTGACCCGGATAGATGCCGATGATCGAACCCGTGCAGAGGTTTACATCAATCAGGGACGATCCATCAAGAGGATCGATCACGATCCCGAAATTGTTTTTTGAATTCTCCACTTCAATGATCTTATGCTGTTCTTCAGTTGCAATATACCGGACAAGTTGTGCCTTTTGTAATCCTGAAATGAATACATCATCTGCGTACATATCGAGAGCCATCTGCTCTTCGCCGTACATATTTTTAGTCCGTTCATCTGCCGGGGTTTTCCTGATCGAACAGAAAAATCCTTTCTTCACCTGTTGAGCCTGTTTAGCCAAAAAGAGAATTAACTCCATTAAGTTTTCTTCTGTTCCAGCACGGATTAGGAAATCTTTGAGTATCATTTTTTTACTTCCTTCCTCTCACCAAAGAGCAATAAACCAATGATTATCCAACCGGATTTTTTTAAAATGTTCTGTGTAGTCGTATGATTCTGTTGTTTATCAGGGTTATTATGCTGTCTTAAAAGATCCTATTGCGCTCATCATTACTTATTCCAGCGGTGCTCACCGGCACCAGTGGCCTATTTGCCTGTACTGTACGCGCGAGGCTTTACTGTCCGCGTGAAAAAAACCAGTCTGATGAGAGAAGACCGGATTGTCATTTTTACTTCTGGGTTTTGTCAATAATGCGCTTAAGTTCACTGATACTTTTTTTGATTTCATCAAATGATTTTTTCTGCCAGTAAATTTGACTCCTGATATTGTCACTAACCCGGGTAATCTCATTATCGACAGACCCTTTTTTCTTTAAATATTCCACCTGGTTGATGAGGTTAACTGCATCAAAAAGAATCTCTCTCTTTGCTTGTGCATATAATAAATCCCAGGATTTTTGTTCATATTTTTCAAAATCGGTGCTGTCTAAAGAAC
>CAYWHL010000283.1:0-2386 GCA_964457995.1 uncultured Methanoregula sp.
TCCGTGGCAAGGTCGAAGGCGCAATGTTCAAGCTTGGCGACAAGTGGCGCAAGCGTGATTTCACAGCACTCGGGGCAAACCTCTGGGAGATAATCAACAAAGAAACATCACGGTGCATCAAGTGCTATTCCTGTATCGAAAACTGCCCGGTCTGTTTCACTGCTGCCGACGAGCTGAAAAAGGATACCCTCATGGTCAAACGAGGGGAGCTTCCACCGAATTCAATGTTCCACCTCAGGCGTTTCGCACACATCTCAGACTCATGCATCAACTGTGGCCAATGCGAAGAGCTTTGTCCGATGGAGATTCCCCTGGCACTCTTCTCGCATGCAATTCGAGTGGAGGGTGACGCTGCTTTCGAGCCAAAACTGGGTAAGGCAGCCTATACCAATTAATTTTTTGTGCTATGATAACTCAAGGAAGAGTTCCTTGTATGTGCAAACAGACGGATGAACTAGGTTTTCAATGAACCGGTTTGAATTAATTGAATTCTGATAAGGAGATGAATGAAACAATGAATGTAGATGATGCAAAGAAGATCATTTCAACTGCTATCGACAGGGAAGTCGAGGCTTATACATTTTACCGTACCGTATCTGAAAAGGTAAAAGACGCGGCGTTGAAGAAACTCTTTGACGAACTCGCCGGGGAAGAGAAACAGCACAGGGAATTTTTACAGGGCATGCTCTCAAAGGATGTCACCAAGATGCACTTTGATGCAAAGCAGGACTACAAGGTTGTTGCCGCACTCCCGAGTCCGCCACTGTCCGCTGATATGAAACCGCTTGACGGCATTGTTGTTTCGATCAAGAAGGAACTTGAGGCTATGCAGATGTATACCCAGCTTGCGAATCTCTCAAACGATACAGAGCAGAAACTGCTCTTTTCCCAGCTCGCAAATATGGAGAGCGGACACAAAGCACGGCTGGAGGATCTCTATACCAATATGGCATTCCCTGAAGTCTGGTAAGAAGGGAGCCGGTCAATTCATTGGGTAGAAGCGAGGGAAGTCGATATGGCGGGGTATCATCTCTCGGGAAAATATACCAGACCGTTCATGGCAGGTATCAGGACATTAATCGCCCCTTGTCCATCGTATATTACCCCTCCTCCTGTTTTTAGAGAATAATTTTTACTGCCCGGTCATCCCTTGCCTGATCATGAGATCGATCGAATTCTGGCACTGGCAAAAAAGTATGCTACAGTCTCAAAACCTATAAAACATAGGAATAAAATCAGGTAGAGCCCGATAAAAAACAATTCTCTGGCTGAAAAATGAATCAGCGGAAATTTATCCGGATGATTTTTGGCGTATTAATCTGAATAATTCACTGTAATTATAAACGTATGCTCAGGCGTGATTCTCCGGGACTAGTATATTATTACTAACTAGAATTGCATAAATATAAAACTGATTAAATGAAATCTTTAAGGTATGGCGGTTTTCGATCTGGAGAGAATAGATCGACTCAAGCAGCTCCTTAAGTGGCACCCCAGAGGTATCACGATCTCTGACCTTGCCACCAAAATGGAAATGAACCGGAATCTTGTAGCAAAATATCTTGATATACTCCTCATTTCCGGTCAGGTGGAGATGCAGGTTATGGGTGCTGCAAAGGTATACTTCCTCACTCATCGGATTCCCATCTCCTCAATGCTGGAATTCTCTTCTGATATGCTCATTGTTCTTGATAGTGCACTGACAATTTTACAGGTCAATGAACCATTGCTCGTTCAGCTTAATGGAAAGAAAGAAGTACTCGTAGGCAGGAAAATCAAAGATATAGATCATCCCTTCCTCAACGCTATTCCGGTAACAGTACCCTCCAAAGGCACAGACCCTGCCAATGATCAGGTACGCGAGTTTGAATGCACCTTAGAGGGAAAGAAACACAATTATAAAATAAAACAGTTACAAACAGCGTTTGAAGACGGGAGCCAGGGTATTACCCTCATCATCGAAGATATCACGGCTCAGATCACGTACCAGAAGATGCTGGAGCTTAACGAAGCCAAATACCGCGGCATCGTAGAGGACCAGACCGAGTTTATCACGAGATTCCTGCCAGATGGGACTCTTGTTTTTGTCAATGATGCATACGCCCGCTACCTTGGGAAGAAAAAAGAGGAACTCCTTGGCGGACCTCATATACCTGAAATTGATAGTGACGATATAGCGGTTGTAAACCAGTGCATCCAGTCACTGGACATTCAAAATCCGGTTCAATCGTTTGAATGCAGAATCCATGACTCAATCGGGCAGGTTCGGTGGAACATGTGGACAGTGCGTGCGCTGTTTGATGATAACCAAAAACCCATGGAATATCAGGGAGTCGGCAGAGACAATACAGAAAAGCGTGAGGCCGCAACGAGGATTAACCAGTAT
>CAYWHL010000284.1:0-2375 GCA_964457995.1 uncultured Methanoregula sp.
GATGGTTGCACCGGGCGGGGCTGACCGGATCTCGATCCGCTTGGTCTTTGCATCCACATCCTGCACGAATTTTTTGAGCGTCACTTTATTCGTCCAGAGGTATGACTCGCCCTGTTCGTGGACATTGGTGGAATCGACGCAGAGGAATGATACCCGCATCTCGCTTGTTGCGAACCGGTGAAGATCCGGCACCCGTGCAGAAGATGGCGTTGCCTCGCCGCCGATCTCATAATACACGGTATCGCAATGGACCGGGTTAATACGGAGTGTCGATGCACCGGTATCCTCGTTCCGGTCAAGTTCCTGCGGTGATACCGATGTTTTCGGTTGCGGGAACGGCCCCTTGTCCGCATATCCACCATCTATCCGCCACTGGTCGCGATCCACCATCTTATCCTTGAGGGCATCGAGCGCACCCTGATGACACCATGGCCATTCTGGAACAACAGCAGCCCGGGTCTTAATGTCTGTCCATTTCATCACTTTCTGGGTAAATAGCCGCTGCTCGCATTTCTTCCTGAAGATCTCGCTGTCAACATCATCCGTGAACTTCTGTTTTTCCAAGAGGGTCTGGCGGATCTGTGCCTCTGCCCGGTATTTGTTATCCGTAAAGTTCATGGAAATATCTGTCTTGCGCAGATCCCCACTCATAGGATACCAGAGAACGGTAAAGGTTTCTTTCGCAGCACTCAAAAGACGCAATGTAATTTTATCTCTGAGATCAATTGCAGAGATGCACTGAGGTGTATCCGGCTTATATCCCTCACTTTGCATCTCTTTGATAATTGTTTTAATCGCTTTGTACTCCTTACCCGTCTGCACCAGCGATTCCATGGTCTCCCGGGGCCCGGAGAGGAAACAAATCCGGTTCTTATAATCGAGCCGGTCATAGAACAACCTGAGATCGGGGTGCAGACTCCCCTGATGAGGTTCAAAGAGCACGAGGACTACCTTGTCAGGTGATACCTGAATATCATCGACTGCCGGCAGGATCAGGAGATCCTGATAACAATCTTTCCGTTCCGGTCGGAAAATTACACTGAGATATTCCTTCACGTCCTTGATTGCAACCTCTCGGGAATATCCATCGGCATATGACCGGAGTTTTGCGACAAGGTTCTGGGTATTCTTAAAACAGATCCGCCCGCTGTTATCCTTATGCAGATACCAGCAGTTCTGGTTGAGCATGATGTCGATAACGGAGGGCAGGTCGGAAAGTGAGCGTCCAGGGCTGACAAGATACGCGATGATCTCGGTTTCTGTCAGTCCGATAACTGCGTTCTGGACGTTTGCGAGTGACGAGACAAAGATGAGTTTTGCAATATCCGAGGAATCATGCCCGCCCCGCTGGTGATCGATGAGTTCGGCAACCGCCCCGCCGTTTGATGCGATATCGTGACTGATTGCATTCCCGAGATCGTGGTTGATTCTGGTAAATTCAGGATTAATCTCCTCATCATTCAAATCAATATGATGCGGATGGATCAGGGATGCGGTTGTGGCAGCCCCACCTTCAGAATAGAGGGAGAACACAATCTTTCGCATCAGGCGGATAAGGTCACGGGTCTGCTGGAAATCACGGTTCTGGCGGAACCGTGCGTACAGGTCCTTGATAGCGGGATGGAATGGATACGATTCGATTATCTGCTGGGAGAATTTATCCGGGCTGAGTGAGGTCAGGTTCATCTGCCCTGCATCCTTAAGAGCATTGCCATAAGCCTCTGCAATGGGTTTGATCTCTTTTGCTGAAGGCAATGTCTCAAAAAGGCGCTTTTTCAGGATGTGATAAACCTCATCCGAATTCATCTTCACCGGTTCGAGATTGATCGCACCTCTCTGGCTCTCTTTCTCAAGATGTGAGAGTGCTTCCCCGATCTTTTCTGACGCTTCTTCATAATTCCACTGGAGATCCGAGATTACAATACAGACATTGGAGAGCTCGCGTTTTCCCACCGCTGTGAACAGAGTCGATAGCGCAGTGACAGTGACATCGCTGAGATAACTGTTCCCGATTGCCTGTTGTTTTGCTGCATTGAGATAGAAGGGAATCTCATCAAGCAGAATGACAAGAGGTTCTCCTTTCAAGAGATTGATCCAGGCAGTAAGGCCGGGGGCTTTGAGGGGGGAATAATATTCTTTAAACTGTGCTTCCTTTCCCAGTTGTGCTGCAATTGATCCCCATATTCCGTATTTGATATCAGTTTCCCGCCCGGTAAATGCAACTACCCGTACCGGCCCCAACCCTTTCGGTGCGGACTCGCCCATCATGTCTTTTCGGTATTCGGGATGCTGGGCAAGGAGACCGAGCGCTATCATGCAGTGGGTTTTACCACCGCCCATGGCCTGTGTAAGCTTGATAACGGCACCATCAGATT
>CAYWHL010000285.1:0-2355 GCA_964457995.1 uncultured Methanoregula sp.
TTATCAGCATCAAGCAGGCAGAGTACATGTTTTTTCAACGCTGCAATGATCTCATCTTCCGTAAGCGCCACAAGTTTTTGCGTAAATACCGAAGTGGGAAGAACCAGATGCCTGTTCACCACCATCTTCCCTCCCGTTTTTAAGTAGTGGGAGTAGCGGAGAGCTTCAAGAAGGTCAAAGGAGATCAGGAGATCTGCCCTTCCCGGCGGGATCAGCGGCCCGAACAATCCATCAATCCGTATATGGCTTTCAACGGAACCGCCGCGTTGTGCCATACCATGCGTCTCTGCCCCCTTCACCTGTCTCCCTTCGATCAGGCATGCTTCACCAAGTATGTTGGAGGCAAGAATTGTTCCCTGGCCACCTATTCCGACAATCAGGATATCAAAACTTCCGCTCATTTCTTCCCCTCCCGGACTATCGCCCCGACCGGGCAGAGTTGTGCACATACCGCACACCCGCTGCAGAGATCATTAATCCGGGCTTTTTCATCCGCAAATTCAATAGCAGGGCAGCCAAACCGGACGCAGGTCCCGCAGCCGGTACATGCCTCTTCATCAACCCTGTATCTCCCGCGTTTAACCCCGGCACGGCGTGCGGTAATTACACACATCTGTTTGGCGATAATGACCTTCACGCCTTTCCGTTTCTTTGCTTCCTGCAAGACGTTGATCATGCCGGTAATATCGTACGGGTCAACACTCTCAACATACCTGACACCGCAGGCGCGGCATAGTGCATCGAGTGAAACCGGAGGACTTTCCACACCGCATGCGGTCATCCCCGAGTTCGGATTCGGCTGATGGCCGGTCATGGCCGTAATACGATTATCAAGGATTACGACAGTGATATTTGCTCCGTTGTAGACCGCGTTCAACAGTCCCTGGATACCCGTATGCAGAAAAGTTGAGTCCCCGATTGTGCAGACAATATCACGCGGATCACCGGCATGAGATATGCCACTCGCTACAGTAATCGACGCCCCCATGCAGATGGTGGTATCAACCACACCCAGCTGCAGACCGAGGGTGTAACACCCGATATCACTTGGGTATACCGCATCTTTGAAGACTTTTTTTATGGCGTAAAACGCCCCGCGGTGCAGGCAACCGGCACAAAGGATAGGCGGCCGGGGGGGAAGATTTTGTACAGGACCAAACGAGGAGAACGGATTTTTATTCAAAAAACCGGCTTTTTCCATTATCGCCGCGACAGCCGGAAGCGATAACTCCCCTTCGTACGGGGCATACCCGTTCTTCTTGCCGAATACAGGAACAGATCCTGCTACCTGGCGTACAGTCTCTTCAACTTCCGGTGCCAGTTCCTCAATCACGAGAATTTTTTCATGCTTTTTTACAAACCCGCCCAGCCATTCCTCATCTATGGGGTACGCCCCGATTTTCATGAATGAGACTTCTTCTGGCAATAATTCCTGCACATAGGTGGCGCCGATCCCGCTCGCGATGATGGCGGTTTTTCCCTGCAGTGTATAGTGGTTGAACCCCCGTTCAACCAACCGCTTCCGGATAGAGGATTGTTTCTCGTTAAGTTTTTTATGCAGCACACGGGTATGTGCGGGAATTACAACATACTGCCGTGGATCTTTATGAAATTCACCTTTCCGCAAACCTGCTACCGGCTCACCCAGCTCAACGTCTCCCTTTGAGTGACAGATGCGTGTCGTTGGCCGGAATAGTACGGGCAGCCCGAATTCCTCAGAAAGGCTGAACGCTTCCGGTATCATGTCATGAGCTTCCTGAATACTTGCAGGATCGAGGCAGGGCACCCGGGAGAAATGCGCGTAGCACCGTGTATCCTGTTCATTCTGTGAACTATGTGCGAACGGATCATCCGCACTCATTATCACAAGCCCGGCAGTGACCCCCGTATAGGCACTCGTCATCAGGGGATCTGCAGCAACATTGAGCCCCACATGTTTCATGGTACAGAGCGCACGCACTCCGCACCACGCTGCTGCAAGAGCATTCTCCAGTGCCACCTTTTCATTGACTGACCACTCAACATAGTATGATCGATCCGGCTGGACACGAAGCACATCAATCACTTCGGATGAGGGTGTGCCGGGGTATCCGCTGATAAAATCCACACCGGACTCGATACAGGCGTGGGCGATCGCTTCATTCCCGAGGAGATATTTTCGTCCCATAATCTTCAGTCCCGTACTTATACCGTGGCTTTTTTACACATATCCCTATCTGAATGTTCTACCATCTCACTTTGCCGATTCACAACTTATAAAAACTCTGGTGGAGTAGTAAATAAGGTAAATTTCAGGCAAACTTTTGGGCCCGTAGCATAGCCCGGTGGTGCGCCCGGCTGATAACCGGGAGGTCA
>CAYWHL010000286.1:0-2334 GCA_964457995.1 uncultured Methanoregula sp.
CTTTTGCGGCCGATGCCATGGTCATTGAAGTCAAAGAGGCCGCCGGTGGCGTTGAGACTGCTGCTGCAGGGGCAAATCCCCAGTTCCTCGAAATTGAGAAGAGACTCGATAAGATAGAGAAGAAAATCGAGTTTGTTGACGCAGAGGTTGCCCAGCGTGTTGGGAGAAAGATCGGACGAGATATCGGCATACTGTACGGCCTGGTAGCAGGATTAACCGTATTTGTGATGCTGCTGTTTTTGTACCAGAAATTGATGACATTGGTGTAATGGAGGTGTAAAAGAAATGTTCAAATTCGAAAAAGAACAGAGTGTCTGGGACTTCAACGGCACTAAACTTGGTGGACAGCCTGGCGAGTACCCTACCGTATTGGCTGCCTCAATTTTCTACAACAAGCACGAGATCGTGCTCGATGACAAGACGGGAAAGATCGACAAACCAACGGCAGAAGCGCTCTGGAACCGGTGCCAGGTACTCTCTGATACGACCGGCATCCCGCACTTTATCCAGATCCTCGCTGAATACCCTGAGGCGTTTGAGAGCTACATCAGCTGGTTCGACAGTATCGACAATAAGACCGCGTTCCTGATGGACTCGTCAGTACCCAAGGCACTCGCCCATGCCTGCAAATATGTGACTGATGTCGGACTTGCACACCGTGCGATCTATAACTCGATCAACGGTTCTATTGCCCAGGAGAACATTGATGCGTTGAAGAACAGTGATGTGGATGCAGCAATCGTCCTCGCCTTTAACCCCGCTGACCCGTCCGTTCCCGGTAGGGAAAAAGTGCTGGTTGAGGGGGGCGTTGCAGGACAGACAATGGGCATGATCCCGATTTCAGAAGAGTGCGGTATCACCCGACCGATCCTTGATACTGCAGCAACCCCGCTCGGACTTGGTTCAGGGAGTGCATACCGTGAGATCCTTGCCTGCAAGGCAATCCACGGTTACCCGACCGGTGGTGCCTACCACAACATGACCGTTGCCTGGACCTGGCTCCGCCGCTGGAAGGGTACACACAAGACCCCGTCGTTGCTGGCAGCAGGCTATAAGGATAAAGATCTCCTCCTCGGGCAGATGTCCAAGCACTTCCTTGGCGGTATCGAGGGTATCAAGCAGGCAGCATGGTCTGCCCCCGATATCGGTTGCAACCTGGTCGCAAGCACGCTCGGTGCAAACCTGATCATGTACGGCCCGATCGAGAACGTCGAGCCCATGATCACTGCACAGGCATACATGGATATCGTGACACTCGAAGCAATGCGTCCCCTCGGTATCGATGTCAAAGCAGAAGACCACCCCATCTTTAAACTCATTTAATTTTTTTTTTCGCCCAAAGCGGGATTATCTGATTTGTGAACAGGAGGACTCTTTTCTAAGATTTTGACGTGGTTATCTTTAGAACAGGAGCATTTGTAACTGGTTTTTAAAAAAGGAAATTTTTCACATTTTTCCATTACCAGGGGTACCATTTCCCCGATGAACAGATTCATCTGCTTCCTGTATCCGGCCAAGGTTCCGGAGTGTGACAGCCCTGTTGTTCCGGACAAAAGAATTCAAAGGATTTAAAGCAATTACTTTATCAAAATAGGCAAGAGCTTCGGTATTATTCCCCAGTTCCCGCAATGAGATGCCTTTTGCAGTCATTACACGGAGGTTGTTCGGACTGGTTTTTAAGATAGTATTAAAACAGGCAATTGCCTCCCTGAATTTTCCCAGCTCGTTCAACGCATATCCTTTGTTGAGAAGTGCAAAGACGAAGTCCGGATCGAGGGCGAGAGCCTGGTCAAAACATGTGATCGCATCCTCATACCGGTGAATTTTACGCAGGGTATATCCCTTTTCGTACCAGACAGCAGGAAGTTTTGGATTGATGGCAATAGCCTTGTCGTACCAGACAATCGCATCTTCATGCCTGCCAAGGGAGTAATACATTTTTCCAATATTCTCAAGAGCAGTTGTGTTGTTACTATCGGATTCAAGCAATTTGTTATAGATAGCAATTGCTTCATCATACCGCCCGATTCGCATGAAATGATGGGCTTTTTCAGTTAATGCATGAATGTCCATACGCTCTCATGATACCATGCACATCCGGTCTCATAATACCTTCTGGCATTAACAGAAGCGATTCTGGGAGAAAAGAGGTATCTACCCGGGCTGATGATATCCCGCCCACACTGTTTACACCGTACCCGCGATCGTCCCAGGTAATAAAAATCCCTCGAACTGCAGGAAGTACAGTGCACTTCCTCATGATTCTTCCAGAGATATTCAAGAGAGATTCTATCTTCTGATACGAGTCTCCCAATCTCCCGAAAATCCATACAT
>CAYWHL010000287.1:0-2331 GCA_964457995.1 uncultured Methanoregula sp.
CCATTTTTGTCGCTGCTGCGCCGATAATAAACGCTACAGCAAGGCCAATGACCTGAGGGGAATAACAGCGTTTATTGTCTCGAACGGACGACCGGTCTATGTTCTCATAATATCACAACCGGACTATATTCCATTTTCGTTCATCGCAAATGCAAAATACGAAATAAAAAAAACCTTGTTTCTCTGCACCATTTATAAATTTTTTATTCAATCGTTGTAAACCGGTATGCTCCCGTTGGCACCATAATCTCAAACCGTGCACCTTTTCCCGGTTCACCGGTTTCCCGGATTGTTATTCCGGTAACACCCAGAATTGCACACGAAAGGAATAAACCAAGGCCAGTATGCTTGAAAAATTTGCGTTCGAATATTGCATCCTTATACTCAGCGGGGATCCCCTCTCCGTTGTCCTGATATGTTACCACAAGTCCCTCTGCAATCGTTCGACAGGAGAATTCGATTGTTGTAATTGTTTTACCATGACGGAGAGCGTTTTCAAGAAGAGTATTGAAGACCTTTCCAAGCATCGGATCTGCATAGAGTTCAAGGTTATCGCAGTCCACATCCAATTTCACCGTGGAAAGCGGGAGAAGTGCTGCATTGGCCATAATGACTTTTTTGAGATCAAACCATTGCGGGGACTGGACCCCGATATTCTGGTAATCTTAGGTGAACATGATCTGGGTCCTGATATTTTGGGCAGCCTGAATTTCTTTATTGATGAATTCCTCCAGGGTAATATCCGTATATTTCATCTTCATCAATTCAAGATACCCGAGAATCGCCGTAAGCTGATTGAGGATGTCGTGCCGTGTTATACTGTTTAAGAGGTTTAACTTATCGTTGGTTTGCCTGAGAGTATCTGCATAGTGCATTACTTCCAAAGCATGCTGCTCTAGTATCGCTTCAATCTCCTTATGTTCAGTAATATCTATCAGTGATCCGACACTTTTCTTAATACCAGGCAACATATCGATGGTCAGCAGGATATAGCGCATATCTCCAGATTTTGTCATAAGCCTGAACTCGTATTGTCTTAAAGCTTCTTCTGGATTTTGCCGGCGTAACCGATGCTGTTCTATCATTTTTTCGACATTGTCTTTGAATACGAAATCTGTCCAGGACATCTTGTTGTCTATATCCTCCGGGGAATAGCCCGTCAGCCTGAAAAACTCTTTATTGGCAAGACTGATGGTAGTATCTTCTTCTAAGATGACCATTGCAGTGCCGGTGCTTTCAAATACCTTCCGGTACCGTCTTTCGCTTTCCCTTACGGCAGCTTCAGATACAGTTAGGAGCTGCCTCTCCCGTTCATTTCGCTGCAGCACATAGAAAAATATCAGCAGGAGTAACAGGAGCAGGAGCATCGCTATGACCGCGGGTGCACTTGCCTTGATAATCTGTATATTCCAGTCCCGAGAATCTATATCTGCACCAAATACTGCAATCACGGTACCGGTCCGGGAATCTCTGATCGGTACAAGTCCACTCACCCACGTTCCCCAGCGATCGGTCACCGGTCCCCCCGTGGTCGCCTCTCCTGAAGCGAATGTATTCAACAGGACGGGACTTGCTTCAGGATACATTTGTCCGGGGGGCGAGTAATCTTCTGATTCCGGAGGTTCCGAATCAATAAAGAAAAAAACCATCCCATCCGGTTTCTGTCCCATGAGGTATATGAACCGGATCTGGGAATTGGAGGATTGGAGCTGTGTCAGCTCTCTTTTTAAAGCATGGTAATCCGGAGATACCAGATCAGTTTCAGTACCTGTTAACCCGTTTAGGTACTCGGGACTGATCTCCCCTTGCAAGAGACGGGTTTTTGCAAGAAGATCGGCCCGCAGGAGATTTTCTTCCCGCTGAACAGACCACAGGGTCAAAACCATACCGCTGGCGATTATGACGATGATGGCAATGATCAGCCATCTGTTTAATTTGCGAATCATTCTTAAAATAACAATTTGATTCTGTATCGCATCACTTCAGCCAGTCATTAGCCGATTTTTCATTTTGGTGATATAGCAACTTTTTCACTGACTTCATACCCAAGCATTTTGAGTCGCAATTCAATGGGTTTACTGATGATCTGGTCATCTTCAACAATCAGGATTTTCTGCATCCGCTATTAACTCCCTCCGGCGTTCGCCTCTCCCTCGCGCCACATCCCCTTCGGTACCATGACTTCAAACCGGGCTCCTTTGCCCGGTTCACCATTCTCGAAGAGGGTGATGCCGGTTATGTTGAGGATCTCGCGGGCAAGGAAAAGACCCATGCCGGTATTTTTCCCATAGCCATATTCGAAGATCTTCTCCTTTTCTTCAACCGGAACAC
>CAYWHL010000288.1:0-2325 GCA_964457995.1 uncultured Methanoregula sp.
AATCCCGATGCCATTCCCTGCAATGAATACCAGAAAACCGTGCGGCTTACCAACGGGTTGGTGGGTTATATCAACCTGGGAAGCACCACCAGATCGAGTTCAGCGGTTTGCTGCGGATGGGAACCTACAAAGAGACCGGTTCAACGGCTGTAACATACCGGGATATTGCAGCTCCGGGAGGTTCGGTTCAATACACCCTGAACCTGAGCAACGATTGGTTTGCTAACCACTTGAGTGTGGGAGGGGATTTCCAGTGGCAAACCATCGGGGAGTACAAGGTGGGAAACATCAAGGATACAACCCGTACCGAATCCAGGGGCAGTGTGGATATGACAATCATCGAAGATTCGGTAATGCTGGCAAACCAACGGATATCCCAGCAGGGGCTTGGTATATTCCTGAACAACAGGATGGAATTCGGGAAGAAGCTGAACCTCCTCATCAGCCTTCGGTACGACAATATTGACAATAAGCTGACCGACAACATGAATCGCAGTGACAAGCTGTCGGGGAACGCAACATTTGATAAGCTGACCGGCAGGATTGGAATCTCTTACGCTTTTCATCCAGCCATCAACCTGTTTGCCAACTGGGGCCAGGGGTTCCTGCCTCCTTCAACCGAGGAGCTGATCAATAATCCTGTCTCCTACGGAGGATTTAACCAGCAATTGGTACCTGCCAACTCCAATGGAGAAGAGATTGGCGTGCGAGGAACGATCAACAGCCGGTTCTATTATGAAGTGACAGGATTTTACCTGAAGACCAGTGATGATTTTTACCGGTATCGGATAACCTCCCGCCCGCTGGAGACATTTTACGGAAATGCAGGAGCGAGTGACCGCTTTGGTGTTGAATCCTATTTTTCATACACCCCCTGGAATCCGCTGAACCTTCAGGTTGCATATACCTTCAATCACTTTACTTACACCTCCCCCGACAGCATCAGCGGAAACTGGCTGCCCAATTGTCCCGAACACCAGCTTTATGCCCAGGTTCAGGTTGATTTCCTGAAAAACTTTTCCGTTGTTGCCAGCACACAGTGGACCAGCAAGTGGTATATCTATACCGATGTGGTGCACAAAGATGTCTTCCAGAAAGGCTATAACCTCAATAACCTGCGCCTGGCATACCACTGGAAAATCAACCGGTTGAAGGGAGAGGTTTCGGTATATGGTAAAAACCTCTTTAACGAATCCTTTATCGCATTCACCGAACCCGATCCTGATGGGAACAGCTACCAGCCGGGACCCGGCAGGGAATTTTTTGTGACGCTGAAGCTAAGCCTGTATTAACAAAATGAACAAGTAGAAAAAATGGCATGGAAATGGAACACTGATTACACGGATATAACAGATTGCCACTGATTGTATTTATCAGTGTTAATCAGTGTTACCGAAGGTATCTGTGGCATTTGTGTTCCATTTATAAAAAAAATAAGGCAACGCCCATAACAGCAACGACTGCGCCTATGATCTCCTTAAGGGTCACCTTCTCTTTCAGAAAGATAGCAGAAGGAGCTATGATCAGCACCGGAACGATCGACATGAGCGTGGCGGCAATACCTGCCGATGCGTACTTCACGGCAATCAGAGAAAAAGAAACGCCCAGGAAGGGCCCGAAAAATGCACCAAGTGACATTTGAAGCATAGGTTTCCGGAATGTGAGTGCCAGGAAGACATCACGCCACCGGCGGATGATAGTAAAAATCACTACAAATCCGAAGATTCCGGCCAGGATACGGATCTGAGAGGCGGCAAAGGCATCGTATGCCTGCATTCCAAACTTGCTTAGAACAAGTCCCGTCCCTTGTCCTATGGCACCTCCCAAAGCAAGCAAAACGCCAACAACGGGTAACCCGATCTTCAGCCGGTTAAACATCCCCTTCTGACTGGAACGATCCGCCTTTTTCAATATTACCAGGGAGATCCCGGTCATGGTCACAATCATCCCCAACCAGTTCTGGCGTGTAAGGGTTTCTCCCAGGATGATCCAACTGATCAGTGCTGTGATGGGGGGGGTGAGTGACATGATAAGCATGGAGATTCGGGCGCCGATCATCACAAAGGCCTGGAAAAGGCATAGATCGCCGATGACAAAACCTACAAGACCTGAAATAAACAGGATGATCCACGCTTCAAGCGTAGCATCAACCGGTAAAAAATACCCTCTATAAAAGAGGGTGAAGAAGCTCAAAAACAGGAATCCGAGAATTAAACGGAGCAGATTAAGAACGAGAGAGCCGATCTTTCTGCCAGCTGCTTCAAATGCCAGTGCGGTGACGGTCCAGAAAACTGCCGTAATTAACGCGGCTATCTCTCCCCAGTA
>CAYWHL010000289.1:0-2316 GCA_964457995.1 uncultured Methanoregula sp.
TGCTCCGCCGTTTCCGGCGCCGCCATGATGTGGCAGAGGCAACAGTGGCAATCGAGCTGGTGCCCAATGTCTTTGATATCCTCTGGCTTGACGGTGAGACACTCATCGATCTCCCGCTTACTGAACGACGGAAGAAATTAGAGATGGCAATAAAAATGTTCATCGCCCCGCAGGTGGTGAGCCACGATCCCGTAGTGATCGAAAACGTGTACACTGAAGCGATTGCTGCCGGGCATGAAGGGATCATGATCAAAGTTCCCGACTCACCTTATTCTCCGGGCCAGCGAGGCAAAAACTGGATCAAGATCAAGCCCGAAGTGGACACGCTCGATCTCGCGGTGATCGGTGCCGAGTGGGGCGAAGGCAAAAGGGCACATGCGTTCGGTTCGTTCCTTGTCGCTTGCCAAAACGATGGAAAACTCATACCGTTGAGCAGGGTTGCCACCGGTTTTTCCGATGAGCAGCTGGCCGAAGTCTACGGGCTGCTCAGGGATACAGTGATAGCAAAGAGCGGCAAAGAAGTGACGTTTGAACCTTCGCTGGTCTTTGAAGTGGGGTATGCTGAGCTTCAGGCAAGTACCAATTACGATGGCGGGTTTGCCCTGCGGTTCCCCCGGTTTATCCGGATCCGCGATGACAAGGATCTCACCGATATCGAAACAATCGAGAGCATCCGTGACCGGTACAAAAGGCAGGCAAATTCCGCACAGGCGTATAAGGGTTGATAGAGTTCATTTTCAGTTCGAGAGGACTGAATATTTTCTTAAACTTCCCGGTTTCTTATCAGTGAAAAATTCTCCAGATCATTTTTGCGATGTTCTCACACTTCATGGCCTCTCTTTAGGCAAGGCGGGGAAAAAGGGTAAAAACCAGTCATCAGAACCGCCGCTGGGGCGCCCCGTCGGGGGCGGCGGCATTCATCGCGTTCAGTGGTATGATGGCATTCCGATAAACCCCCCACTAAAACAGTGTCCTTTGCGTCTTTAGCTCGGGGATGAGCGTGCTGTGCCAAAACCACGACCCGGAGCCGAGCCGGGCGGATACCTCATTGACAGCCACATCAAGTGACGGGCAGACCACAGGAGGAGCGTTCATTGCTTTTCTTGTTGCTTCGCGGATCACCCATGTGCCAAGCGGTGCCCAGTAATCGCCTGATATCCTGCGAATGATGATCACCCTGGCGCAGCGCTGGATGTGTTTGAGATATTCACAGGCTGCAAGCCTCGCCGAGTAGTACGCTCCGGATATGGGCGAGTACCCCTTCTTGTTCAAACCCTCCCGGTCCTGCACAATCACCTCTTCATCTCCCGCCCAGAGAGTCTGTTTTCCCCAGCACTCGATCATCTCGTACTTCCAGTCGCCGGGGACTAGAATGCAGAGGATCCGGTTGCCATAGATTTCACCGTCAAACAGGCGAATCTCTTCAAGCGGGGGGAAGCGGGAGATCTCTTTTTTCAACTGGATCGACAGGGTATCGTCAACTGCGGTGATCGCCCAGCGGGTGGGAACAAATTTCCGCCGCTTGCCCAAGAGCCCGGCTGTCATCAGTTTTGTGATCTGGTACACATCGATATCTGCATCCATGAGGGCGATGCAGGCATCTGTTGCCATCACATCGGAGTCGGACGTGATCCGGTCCACTACCCGCTCCACCCGGGCACTGCCAATCACATCCAGATGTTTCACCGGGCCGGTGAGACCGACCGGGGCAACCGTGCCATCGAAGTTCAGGTTAAACGCAACCGGTTTAAAAAACGCCACATCAACATCGAGCGGTATCGATGAGATTGCAATCTCCTGCAGGTTACCGGCAACGGCATGCAGTCCCGAATTTCCCCGGATCGTGCGGGCACGGATGCCAACGATATCTTCCATCCCGAGATTGCGGTTGATCCAGTCGGGAGGGTTGTCAGAATCATTGATCAACAGGGGCCCGCCCTGCATATCAGGATACCCGTAACTGCCGATAAAGACTGACGGGGAACTGCCCTGGTAATCAAGGCCGGGCTTTATTGCGAGCTGGGCATGGAAGCGGCTCATGATCGGGCAGCGGGGCAGACCGCACAGGCCTTTTCCCTTGCACTCGGCGCACTGCATCATACGCATCTCTTCCGGTTGATCAACAAAAACACCTGTTCTCCCGTGGAGCCGGATCTCTTATCCGCAGATTTTTTAAATGGATAGTGTCTTTACAACCTTTGCCTCAGGCTCGGTAAATGAGATCCGCCAGCCCACATCATACCGGGCTCCGCACTCCGGGCAGATGAGGATCACCCGGTAGACTTCCCGTGTGGATTTTATGTGATTATCTTTGAC
>CAYWHL010000290.1:0-2305 GCA_964457995.1 uncultured Methanoregula sp.
TCATCGATCCCGCCCTCTGCACGCAGTGCGGGGAATGCATGGAGCACTGCCGGTTTGGTGCGATTGAAGCTGGCGGGGATGCATACCGGGTGAGCCTGCTTCGCTGTGAGGGATGTGCCGTCTGCACTCATGTCTGCCCTGCTACCGCAGTCACCATGCAGCCTCGACAGACTGGCGAGGTGATGTATTCTGAGACGGAGCGGGGTCACCTGGTGCATGCACGTCTTGTTCCAGGTGCGGGCAACTCCGGGCTGCTCGTCCATGCGGTGAAAAAAACTGCAATGAGGCAGGACCGTAATTGCGATCTGTTCCTGATCGATGGCCCGCCAGGAACCGGGTGCCCGCTCATCTCCACGATCAGCGGCGTGGATATTGTGCTGATTGTCACTGAGCCGAGCGTCTCGGGGCTCCATGATCTCAAACGGGTAGTGGCGGTCTGCCGGCAGTTCCGGCTACGGATCCTTGTTGCGATCAACCGGTTTGACCTGGATGAATCTCTTACAGATTCTATCCGGCAATGGTGCTCTGTGGAGAAAATTTCCCTGGTAGGAAAAATCCCCTTTGATCCTGTGGTCATCGAATCGGTCAGGAAGGGCGTGCCTGTCACCAGTGCAGGTGCATCTCCTGCAGCACAAGCCATTCAAATGCTGGAGTCCAATTTTGAACAGGAGTTGAGGCACTATAGAGACCATCGGGAATGAGGGGGGATACTTCCGGCGGCGGCGGGGACGACCCCGCATGAACCGCTCGCTCGAAGGGGGTGCATTACCGCGTTGCTATGCACCACAATGCAGCCCGAACAAACACGAGGAGATCGTTTCGCTGCTGCCCGAGGAGATAGCGGTGCTGGAACTGATCGACCTCCAGAACCTGAAGCAGGAGCAGGCAGCAGCGGTTCTCGGCGTCTCCCGCAAGACCATCTGGCGGGACATTCACGAGGCACGTCGCAAGATTGCTGATGCCCTGATACATGGCAAAGCCCTTGAGATCGGAGGATGCCTTCGCAGGAAAAAGGGGATCTGCCCGCGTCGGAACGCGGGTGTCTGCCTGAAAGCGAATGGTAGTAACAGTAACCGCCAGCCAGATAACCCCGTCGACGGCGAACAGAACGATTACGGCACAGAATAATTATGGGGAATTATGGGAGAACCGCTAAATCCGGTATTATTTTTCGCATATCCGGATGGCATTATAGGGAAGAACTCCAGATGATCCAGCGACACATCTTCGGACCGGTCCTCTCCCGCAGGCTCGGGCTTTCGCTCGGTGTTGACCTGATCCTTTTCAAGACCTGTTCGTACGATTGTGTCTATTGCGAATGCGGACCAACCACTCTGCATACCATCACGCGACAGGACTTTTTTCCTGCTGAAGATGTGATCGCTACACTCCGCAACGTTCTCGCTTCCCGTCCGTCCCTCGATACAATACGCTCGACCATCCTGCATGATCCTGCCGTTGTGGAGGTGAGAAAAATCATGGGGAGGAATTCGGGGAGATATGTGTTTGTCGAGGCCGATATCACGCTCCAGACCTCGGGACTTGAACGTGTACACCAGATAAGTCAACGGATTGAGCGGGAAATTGCATAAGCGGTTCCCAATGTGGATCATACCGTTCTGCATTATGAGCCACGGAATACCACAAAAGTCCGGTATCCGGTAGCGCTTGCTGATCACGAGGGATCAATCAGCAGGCATTTTGGGGATGCTCCCTATTTTGCCATAGTGGACATTGATATATTGAGCAGGAAGCGAGAACGGACTGAAGTAATTTCGAACCCTCACCAGCATGTGGCAAAGGGTAAAGGTCTAATGGTGGCAAATTTCCTTGTAACATTCAAGCCTGACATTGTCGTAACCCGGGAGGGTCTCGCGGGCAAGGGACCGGGATACGTCTTTGCTGACGGGGGGATTGAAACCGTACAGACAGATGCGGACGATATGGGAACTTTTATCCAACAATCCATAGAAAATCCATAATTACGAAACTGATAATATGCATCAGGATTCGTAGTAATTCCGGCAATTTAGAGAAGCCATGGAGATGTCCGTCAAGTTTTATTGAATTGGACCCAGCACGGGATAGCCTGTTGCGGGCATAGTTGCCACACGCTTTTGAACAAGGTATTTCTCTCCAGAGATGATGATTATAATTCGAAGTTTTTCCATCGGGAGATATAATCCTTGTTCAGTATCTCATGATTATCCTGTTATATCAAGGGATACATATTCATTCCCTCGTCAGATAGAGGAAACGTCTGTGCGGGTGAACGTCAGCAGGCGCACACCTTTGACCTGCTGGA
>CAYWHL010000291.1:0-2278 GCA_964457995.1 uncultured Methanoregula sp.
GATAGGTCCTGTAGATTTTGCTTCTTCTGCCATCTCTTTCACCTCATCATCAGGATTCCGACCAGGGCGAACGAGACGATCAGACCGATCATCAGACCTTCGATCTTACCTGCATAAACCCCGGCGGCAAACTTGTCCCGGTACCCGATGTCTGTAACCATCTTTTCGATGATCTTCACACGGGCGGTAATGAGTGCCATTTCACCGGACAGCGGGCGTACTTCGCCACCTGCTTCTTCAGCTCCACCGGCAGCTTCCTTGACTTCAACGACAATAGCTTCAGCAGCGAACGCACCCGGGTCACGGGCTTTGAGTTCGTTGATTTTAGCCTTGATTGCGCCGATGTCTTCGGTTTCCATGATGTTGACGATTTCCGTCTGTTCCTGGAAACGCTTGATCGCTGCGTCGTTTAAGTTCTCGATGAAAGGAATCGCACCTTCAGCACCGACAACCCTGCCGTCTTTGACACCGCCTTTGTGGAGTGCAGCGAAAGTCTGACCTGATAAGTGGCCCTTGACTTCCGTACCGCAGAACAGCATGAACCGGATATTGGGGTTGGCAATGACGTTTGCGATAACCTTCTCAAGACCGAGATTTTCAGTCTTACAAGAACCGCACAATGCCGCGCCTGCATCACAGATACCCTGTTCATCGAGGTGTGAACCCATGGTGACAACAGCCACCGGGCTGTTTGCGTCTCCTGAATGGAAGTCACCCTTTACGAGCGGCCATCCACTTGCTGGTGATTTCTTGTCTGCCATATCAGCCCACCTTGATCAACTGGAATGCAATGATCCCAGCAATGAATAATCCAACCGCAAGCCCGTACCAGAATGACGTGATACTGCCACCAATTGCAAGTCCTTTCTCCCTGTTGGGGAACGAGGCAAGCATGTTACCGTCACCTGCGAGCATGTTGACCAGATCATCGCTTGTTGCCTCGAGCATAGTGACCTTCTCCAGAATTGGGGAGAGGGATTCGCCAGCTGAGGTGATGATACCGTTCAGCGGGTCAGCGACAAGCCCGAACTCCGGAAGCACAATAATGTATGCCATTTAGTGTCCCTCCGTATCAGGAATCGGCTTTGAATCAAGCCATGCTGCTGCATCGCGCTTTGACATCGCAAAGAACTGGCCGTATGTGTACAACCATCCGATAATTGCGACAATCAGCGAGATGAATGCTGCACCAGCGCTGATAAAGGCAAAGGACATGACTGCTGCGACAATCATGCTCAAAAATCCGCACTCAGCGGTGAGCATGAGCATCCTGTCCTGTTTCCAGCCGGGTCCCAGGCACGCGTTGAACGGGTGCTGGATTGCAATTGCACCAAGCAGGAATGCGACAGCGATGAGTCCGCCACCAAGGAATGAATTTGCATAGCTGGTGATGGGGAATCCAAGGAACGTGGCCGTTGACGTTGTCAGGCCGGTAAATGTGAATCCTCCGGAGATCATTGCTGCAAATCCCATAACGGTAAGTGCACCAACCACTGCCATTTCAGTGAGTGCCTGGATCATTGCCGGAATTTTCATGTTCAGGATATTGTTTGAAACGTACCCGAGTATGAAACCAATGATGGCTGCAAGTACGAGTGCAACAATCGGAGCTAGCATACCAAATTTGGTTGCAAGCAACATTGCGATTATACCCGAGCCGAATGCGATCATACCCGCAGAGGGAACACCGGTACCGATACCGTAGCTGCACAGCACCTTGATGGTGTGGCTGCCCCAGATCAGTGCAGCGACTACTGCAAGTCCACCGAAGAATGAGAACATCTGAGTGTTGGTGAACGCATTGAGGTACGTCAGATATATGCACACGAGTGTGCTAACGAGGCCCGCAATCATTATTTTATCGTGCGGGACACCCCCTGCAATTACTTCAATTTTTACTGACATCTTCACACCTCACATTGGCAGTTTTACCACGATCAGGATCGCAACAAACCCGCAGAGTGCCGAAGCGACAGCGGATGCAACGATTGCCCGTGGCCAGCGTTTGAACTTCGGGTCGTGGGGACCTTCGATCGTTCCGGTGATGTTGTACGCGGTCAGCACTGCATTCACGAGGAACATAGCGACTGCGAACATACCGGCTACCGATACTGCAACAGGCAGAACCTGTGTGTGGGTTGCACCCATCAGGGCCGGGAATGTTGCCTTGTAGAGGTCCAGAAGGGCTAAGTAGATGAGTGTACCGCCAGCACCGCCAAGGATACCGCCAATTACGCCCCCGACAAAGGAGACGAACGGAAGGCCGTGACCTTCAGTA
>CAYWHL010000292.1:0-2277 GCA_964457995.1 uncultured Methanoregula sp.
AAGGCAATAACAATTTTAAATGAACAAAAATACAAGCCGGAAAGAAGAATATTAAAATGTCAACCAATGATCGAAAGCGGTAACCGTATATGTCAAGTCTCACAAAATACAAGTGTGATCATCTGATCCCTAGTACTCAAGAGAAGCTACAAAATTAATAATGATAAGGTAAACCGACAAGGTTCCAATGGAATTCCTTCTACGCCTTTGTGCGGAACTTCTTGTTACATTTGATATGGCAAGTTGCATGAACAGTCACAACATGAAAACACAAACAACGGGAATCTACACCGAAGACACCCGGTTGATCACTGCATTCGAAAAGTACTATGAGTATGAAACCTTTACCCGTGCACTATTGGATCAGGACAGTGACTGGCAGAAAGGGAATAAAATAAGAATTTCAAACCTCCTGGCCGCCATTCCCGGCACGTATAAAATCCAGCTATTATCGAAAAAACCCGGTTATGAGCCGGATACCTACGAGATGATCGGCTGCTACAGGGTCATGCTGTATCCATCAAAAAGTCTCAGTATCCGGATGAGGATAAATCAGGAAGGGACACCGGAAACGCTGGTGTGGATCAATCAGCGGAGGTACCTGTTTTACGGTATTTTGGGAGAGTCAGAAGTGTCCTGCAAGGCAACATATCCATGTACCAGTTCAAGATCATGGTGCAAAGGAGAAAAAGAAAAAACCGGCTTCTTGTTGTGTCAGTATGAGAAACTGCCGGTACTGGAATCGTTTCTGACCGAATTTACGGCACTTGCAGAGAAACGATTGAGGCAATCCTCAGCCCCGGGAATTTTGGTTGACTCGCTTCACCGGTATAAGACAAGAATTGAGCCAGGAGAAAACATCCATACATATTATTCCCGGCTTTTCAATATGTTGTCCAGCGTCTTTTTCAACATCAACACCGGCGACCTGCTGAGCCCGGACGAATCGCTGGAGGTCCACCGGTTTATCGATCATACCCTGAAGGATGGGAACCTGTTTTTCTGATTCTGGTATAAATTCTAATCCATTTGGGCTATTCATTATGACGCTGGTAGCTGATGAAAATGTCGTGTTAGTATGCCATGTATTGCAGTAGATAGTAAGGATTTTCACCGGAAAATGAAAATGGTTTTTCATCAGCACAAAGGCGAATGTTTCATAGATCTTGTTTTTTTTCAAACACCCTCAGGTACTTCGCACACCGAGGGGTTTGAAACTGTTTTAACCCGCCGGGGTCTTTCAGACCCGGAGGTGTTTAAAACTAACCCGGAGGTGTTTAAAATATCAATCCCCTCCTGCAATAAAAGGATTAAACTTCAACTTCTTCCCACATTTGGGGCAATTTCCCAGCAAGCTTGGGTCTTCCCATGCCTCAGCCGGCAGTTCCAGTCAAGGGGATTGCTTATGCCTTAGTCCTGCTTCTTTGGTTATTTTATTAATTGTTTCTAAAACCAAAGCAGATGGTGCAAAGTGTTGGCCACGTTAGCAAAGGAAAATTTACAACCTCTTTTTATGATAGTTGAGATTTTTTTTCTTACGAAAAAGCAATTCCGGTCCCTTTATAGTTAATAAATTTTTATGTGATTTCATCCTCCATTCACTTGCTTTTTTTATTTCACATGAAATTCAATAAAGATTCTCATTGAGAATAACATCAGCAGCCTATTGAAGGGTATTTATCATAGCCTTGGCTTCTTTTGCAAGCTCAGTCAGATCATTTTCTTTTGCTATTACAAGGGCTTCCTGAAGAAGATTAATAGCCTGCTTCGGTTTATTCAAGTAGTCGATCAGCAACTCGGCTTGGCTTAGCAAACTATCAATATAGTCTTTCTGTAAGTTATTTCTAGCACATACTTCAGCCTGGGTTTCATATTTTCGTAATGCTTCCTTATAATTCCCCATTTTCGATAATATATAAGCTTGCCGGCCTATGTTAATCTGGGTAAGGTCAGGATTATAATCATGTCTGCTATTATCTGATTGCTGGTCTTGAAGTAATAGAATGGCTTTATGATACTGACATGTAGCGATTAAATCGCTTACTAAATCATTTGAAGGAACATTGGAAGATTGCATTTCTTCCCCGCCAGCGATAAATGGATTAAACTTCAACCCCTCCCCGCATTTTGGGCAGTTGCCTAACAATCCCGGGTCTTCCCAGTAACGGGCAGGCAATTCAAGGCAAGGGGATTGTTCCGTTCTAAGTCCTGCTTTTTTGGTTATTGTTTCAATAGTTGCTAAAACCAGAGCCGGTGGTGCAAAGCGTTGGCCGCAGA
>CAYWHL010000293.1:0-2252 GCA_964457995.1 uncultured Methanoregula sp.
CAACCTTCTTGTCTTTGACAACAAGGTTGAAGCCGCAGCCGGTACCGCAATACGGGCACGTGGTTGGTACGTACTTCAGTTCCATAATAATACCTCCTATAATTGCGAATCGGAACCACAAAGGTTAAATCTTGTGATTCATTGGCGAAAAAAATCAATAAATGTTTAATAGATTAAATTTTAATATATTTTACTCCTCATTAAAATTTACACTTTTTGGTTGTTGTCATTCCTGATGCACTATTGTCTTTTGCCGCAAACGCATACGTTAAATACGAAATATCTACTTAAAAACGGTTTTTCCCCCAGAATCTATCATCATTTATCATGGAGAGACGGAACATGATCAGAATTTTTACCAGCACGAAACCACCATTGCCCTTGCCATCCTGTTTCTTCTGATAATACAATTTTTAAGATTATTCACAAACAGTTCAAAATAAAAATACGCAATCGTCGTGCGGTAAGAGACATTGGCGGGTCTTGACCAGTCCTGATTATTGCTGATTGCAAAAACAATCGCTCTCTTGACATATCTGTCTCTCTCTTTAATGTATCAGAAAAAAATGTCTCCATGTTACCGCTGACGGAGATGCCCGGACCGGATACATATGAATAGTCCAATGAACTGTTGAATTAGTACACTTGAAAATCTTCGTGAACAGGGATGCCACATTTGAGGATATGTTCCTCTGATAAATTCTAAAAAAAATTTGCATGGCAGACCATGATACAGACCCATAGTACAGACCTTCATTGCAATTATATTATGCAAATTAATATAAATTAAAAAATATTATTTAGGATCAGTCACGAAGGTCCAGTGGATGATCACGTGGCATGGAGGAATAAAAAATGGAATCCCGTGGGGTACGCAGCGCATTGGGAGAAGCAGAGTATCTTGTCAGGCAGGCGCAGGAACGGGCGATGGCCGGAGATCACGCCGCAGCAGTAAATTTCCTTATGTTAGCTATCGATAAGCAACCCAGATATACTGAGGCATACACACTGCTGGGAAACTGCCAGGATTGCCTTGATAAAAAGGATGATGCGATCACATCTTACAACAAAGCGCTTCAGATTGATCCCAGCCACGCAGATGCATGGTTCAATAAAGGGATGATTCTGAAAAAACTGGGTCAGACCAAAGAAGCAACGCAGTGTATTGAAAAGTCAATCGATCTGTATTGTGGCAGGTAACGCAACACCCTGCCATAAAATCAACTTTCGACAGCAAATAGCTTACAGTAATTTCTTGCAGGGATTAAATCCCTGTCTCACATTTCTGATACTTTGCTTTTCATCCCTGACATGGCAGGCATTTACATGTATTCAATCCGCATCATGCACGTTCTGGTTTCCATAACTTGTTGTGCTGGCTTTCCGTTAATAGCTAGGAAAAGAATTCAACGGTTCACTGTTCACATACATGAGGCTACAACCAATGTATTGATAAGATGTTTCAACCATAGAACCGTGTACGTGGGGGATATCTGTGCCGGATCTGAAATCTATTCCGGATGCTGTGAAATGGCGACTTGCAGCAAAGCTGGCCGCTCTTCTTCCTGCACTGTATGAGAGAGCATACCGTGGTGTTGTTGGAGAAAAATACGATGAGATTGAGCAGGACATCTGGATGGAAGTCTCCTGTGTTGCAGCAGGCATCGTCCGCGATCTCTCTCTTCCCACCACCAACGGGAGTGAACTCGCCAATAGCCTGCGGACGGTGATAGCAATCCTCTTTGGTCCCGATTACAAATCCGAGACCCTCGAAATCTCTGAGAAAGGTGCGGTGGTTCTTGTGAAAATGTGTCCGCTCCCTGAGAGCTGCCTCAGTTGCGGAGCAGGAGACACCTCTACCTTCCACAGGTGCATGGCATTAACCATTACGACCGTACCACTTCTGAATAAGGGATACTCTGCACGGTTTGTCAGGACCATGTGTACGGGAGATCGCCAGTGTGAAATTAAAATTGATGAAGTGAACCATATGGATACAGATGAACATAAGAAAAAATAACAGTCGGATTTATTGCAAAAGGATTTTTTATTTGAGGTAATACCCGATTGCCATAAAGATGAGCCCCATGTAAAACAGGAGGTCAAATGGCCAGGAAAAGCCGAGGTTTATCGAAGGTAGTCTCTTGAGATCCTGGACTAAGATCATCGCCAGTCCGAGAATAAATAATCCGATACTGAGCTGCGTTTTGGTTTTTTTATCCATTTCTTCACTCTCTTTTCATGAAGTATCG
>CAYWHL010000294.1:0-2243 GCA_964457995.1 uncultured Methanoregula sp.
CATATTTTGTGCGCTCTTAATCACAGGAGTGAACACCAGATGAAATGTCACGTATGATCGAGGATTTTTATAGAATCCGGTTTTTATTCATTCTTGGTAGTCAGTAAGTGATGAAATGGTGTATATAGTCTTAATTATTACGATGGGTAGATGTTCTTCTTTGGATCTATCAGCAGGTCAGATCATCTGGTATCACATGTGGTGAAACACAGATAAAATAAGCCCAAATTGGGCTCCGATTGCCGGGTTTTGGTCCGGAAACCCACCGTAAACCCGTCCGGTTCTGAGATGTGAAAATAAGTCCCTTAATCTCGCCCTGCTCGCCAAAATACGGCTGAATTGGGCTTAAAAAATGAAGGCCGCCAATGGCATTTAAACCGCGTTTGGTTTTACCCGGTGGTTTACCTGTTTGAGGGGAGATCTGCCCTGCAAAGGGCCATTAGCGAGGTCTTTTTTTCGGGGTGTCTGAAAAATGGTGTTTTGGGCTGATGTAAGGAGGAGCTGTTTGCAGAGCAGGGACGAGAAAGAAAGCGGTTGGCGGGGAATGACTGTGCCTGAGTGAGCCGATTTCTGGTTTTTTTAATCGGATTAATAAAGAGACTGTCCTTTTTTAAGCCATGAAAATTATTGAACCGTAAGGACAAGCAAAGAAAAAATCTGGATCTTTTTTCGTGGGAATGACCGGGCACCATGCTGGTCCGGGTTATGAACCTTGGGGACTGCTTTAAAAAGGTGTCAGGTATTATTACGGGAATATCCGTGAGTTGCTTTTTGGTGTTGAGCCGGATCTTACCTGGATCATGGAACGCGAAAAAAAATCCCGCAGGTAATTGAGAAACTCTGCCAAAAGTTGATTATTCCATCCATCAATTATGATTAAGAGAATATTCGATGGATACAATACTTTTACGAATCATTGACATCATCGTCAAGACATTTGACCCGGATACAATCATACTCTTTGGCTCACGGGCACGAGGTGATGCACATGAGAACTCCGATTTCGATATCTGCGTTTTAAAAAAAGGAATAACCGGCCGACGCACAATCGCACGTACCCTCTACCGTGCTCTGTATGGAGTTGGCGTTCCGGTCGAACTTATTGTCGATACTCCTGATACGTTAAAAAAGTACAAGGACAATAAGCATTTGATCTACTGCGAAATCTCACGATATGGAAAGATTATCTATGAAAAACCGCGCGCTGGTTAAACAATGGCTTATCCGTGCTCGAAGTAATCTTGACCGTGCACGTGCAGGAAAGATCCAAAAAACAATTCTCTATGAAGACCTGTGCTTCGATTGTCAGCAGGCTGTGGAAAAATATCTCAAGGCATTGCTTATTGCACATGATTTGGAGAGTCCACACACTCATATTATTGCACACCTGGTAGAAACACTGGAACAGAACAGGATTTCTGTGCCGGACGGAGTGAAATCATCAGTGGATCTTACAGAATATGCAGTCCATACACGATATCCCGGTCTTTATGAACCTGTCACTGAAGAAGAGTACCGGGAAGCACTGGCAGTAGCTGAATGCGTTCACGCATGGGTAAGCAAACAACTCATGTGAGTAGTTGCCAGACAAGATTTTCTGTACTCATCAAAGTTCCCCTTGAAAACTCCTCTTCTCCCGGACATTTGCCGGTGATGAAATTTTTTCCATGCGCATTCCGGCCTCACATCATGGAATTCACATCAAACACCGGTTCAGCATTCCCATCCCCAAGAATCGTTGCGCCACTGATGCCCCGGATATCTACCGCAACGCCGTTTCATCATACTCTCAATATCTCATCTGACTTTTCATTCGCATCTATACTTTCTAACAGCATTTTAGCTTCCTCCTCATTGTCTGCCGTTGCCATATATTTGCCGTCAGCGTAAATTTCCCACGCATCGTTCTTTTGGATAGTCCAGACCGTCATTTCCATGCCCCTTTTGGCACCATCATCTCAAACCGTGCGCCCTTTCCCGTCTCACCAGTCTCTTTGATAGTGATGCCGGTAATATCGAGGATCTCGCGGGACAAGGCTAATCCAAGTCCGGTGTTCTTTCCAAATCCCCGCTCAAAGATCTTCTCCTTTTCTTCAGGAACGACACCATCACCATCATCTTCGCACACGATAAGATGTTCATCGCCGGCATCCTCAACAAAGAACCGGATGGTTGTGATCTTCCCACCATACCGTGCCGCATTGTCCATCAGGTTGTAAAAGACCTTGACAATCAGCGGGTCG
>CAYWHL010000295.1:0-2237 GCA_964457995.1 uncultured Methanoregula sp.
TGTCATACGTCGCTATAACATGCTGCCATTGACCCGTCTTAATTATTCCCGCCGGCCCGCTCAGTGTTGTCATGCCGACTATCAATCTCAGTGTGTCTCCCGGATGAGTATCGAATAGAAAACCGTCACTGCCCCCGGCGCTGATCTTATCGAATATTCGCCCCGGTACCAACTTCTCCGGCTTGATTCTCGCTTCCAATCTAAACCCGTTGGTGAACTCCGTTCTCGCCCGTTCGATTTTTCCGGGAAATTTGTTTTCCCCGTTTGAATCGATGCCAACTCTCAGCAGATGCTGTGAACCCGGTACCGCCATCGCCCCAACATCAGTCACTACCCACGACCGTTCCCAGAACTCATCCCACCATTTTATAGTCCGGCTCCTGGCATCACTTGTATCTCCTGCCAGCTTCTTTGCTTCAGCAAGCCATTCCTCTGCTGTTTCGCTCTGCTTGCACGGCACAGCTACCCTCAGCGCAAATTCTTTTACCGGGTCCCGCGTAGTTATCGCATAGTCACCATCTGCTTTAAATCCTTCGCCCGTCAGCCAGCCGCCAAATGTCCGGTGCAACAGCGGATCTTTCGGCCTGTCAGCTATCGGTTCTAATGACTGCAGATGTATCGTTGAGCGAAATGCAACCGATTCCTCATTGCGATGATACCACACAACCTCCCCGGTATGCCCGGTCGGAAATACGTCTGCTGACTCATACAACTCAAACGGTGCGTTCTTCAGTGTCCAGGCCGATAACTGCTCATCCCCTTTGTCCACTAACTTCCTTTGCAGTCTCCAGCTCTCCACCGTTGCGGTTACTCTGACCGGCTCAGTTGCATGCCCGGTCACATGCACCACCGGCTGCTCACTGTCAACAAACACATCCAACGCGACCGCCTGATCTCCATCCGCCGCCGTAATTTCGCATATCCCTTCCCGCAATTTCAATTCCTGCTTGAACAGTTTCCCCGTCATAAGCGGATTCCGCGACAAGGAAACTCTTATCTTACCGACCTTCAGCAGTCGGGATATCTCACTGTACGAGTCACTCCGGCTGATATAAAACAGCAGGTCTCCGTTCTGCTCCACCCACAGGTTGATCCCTACCTCTCCGTTCCCCATCGGCATCGACCCGGCTGCATCACTACTGGGAGTCTCCCACGCTACGTTATACTGGTCAATTCCAGCGCCCTTCGCCGCCGCCGCGGACACCAGACAACCTGCCACTGCTGACTGAACTATCTGTTTCATACTCATGCCTCTCCTCTCGTGAATACACTAAAGCAAACAAAACAATCTAGTATAGCAAAAATGCCCCCCCTTGGAGTAATGGAGTGATGGAGTATTGGGTGATGAATTCCTTAAGAACCAGCATGTCCGACTGGTCCGGCTTTTTACTGAACATAGATCATTCATCAAAAGCACGAAAATCGGACCAATCCGACCAATCCGACCGATATATCTATGATTTTAAAAAATATTCCACACTATCACCGTTTAACTTTCGATTCAAATCTTATCAATTGTACTTACTGCTCACTCTATTGTCAACATTACAACAGCTCAAGTCCGATGGGGTCAGGCCTTGATATTTGATGTATTATTGGATTGGAATCGTTAGAAGTTTTGCTCTGCATGAAAGGGTATGCGATTATGCGGGTGTACACATTAGGCAGCCAGGATGGGCTGCCCTACTGCCGCAACTGAGTGGATGATTATGAGGTGTATGCGTTGAAATCCGGACTCAGCGAGTCCGGCTACAATTCTGCTTGCAGGTTTTGGAGCATGTGTGCTGAACAGCCGATTGTGTCATACGATCCGCTGTCAGAAGACCAATCGACACTCGAAGTGTCGCTACAAATCAGCCCTCGCCCTCTGGGTCCCTGGTGCAGGGGGGAGGTTCGGCCCTCTGATCACGGCCCACTGCGGCCGGCGATGACGCCAGCCCTCCACATTCGGTCGACAGTGGTTACGTGGTTATGTAGCACGATTCACCACTCACGGCCATCAACCATCAACCATCATCCATCAACCATCAACCATCATCCATCATCCATCACTTATAGGCCCTCATACATCGATTTCATCTTCCAGCGCGATACTTTCTTGAACTCCGAGTCCCCGCCCGTGCTGAACAATTTGACTCCCAGATTCTCCGGAACATACTCCCCGGCCGAGAGCGCTGCCTGACGATCATTGACAAACACTTCAACCAGGTTCTTGTCAATGAATATCCGCAAGGCAA
>CAYWHL010000296.1:0-2233 GCA_964457995.1 uncultured Methanoregula sp.
TATCAGAATTCCGGCTCGCCCCGGCATAACGGTTTTGCAAGGTGTCGTCGTGCAGTTGGTGGGACTTCATACCACCCTATTTTCAGCGTGCGGGAAATTTTCTGAATCTCCGGTTCTTTTGCATGGATCCCGCACTTTTTACACTTGTAGCCTTTCCCGGTACCATCGCTTGTCATCCGCTTGTTACATGTCGTGCAGATTGGCGGGCGTAAGACTGCTGGTTCGGCAAGTCTGATTATCCGGATTTTTTCAAGGTTGATACTGCCTTTTTTGTAACTACCGTATACTGTTATTTCATCGCCCCTTACAAGCTCCCGTACGATCTGCCGGAAATTTTTCGTAGGCTCATAAGCCATGCACCGCACGGTAGGATCCCCATGACTAATAGCGAACGAGACATGTCCTCCGGCTGTCGTTAAGGGAGCATCCACTACAACGCCATGTACCCGGTAGGAGAGCCCTTCGCTCAGCTCACCAATCCTGCCTGCAAGGATATGCGCATCAGTTCCCTGGTTTGTGACCCAGATCTGTTCAAGCCCCGTTTCTTCTGATTGGACCATCTGGCGGGCAACCATGACCCACGAAGGACTTTCGCCACGGATACCAAACAGCACCGGATCGGGTGTATGGGGTACGCAGACGACAACATCGTTTAGGGCATCCACGGTATCCCACGTGTGTGGGAATGTTGCCTTTTCAGCGGCAAACAGGCTTGCACGATCGACCCTGCGGGGTGTACCCCATCGCTGCGGTTGCCGGTATACCAGGATCTCTGAGGTTCGATCTGCAAATTCGCTTGCCACTGCTGCCGTGGCTCCAATCAGTCCCCTGCGGTTTTTGTAACCACGGTAAACGGCGCCAGCCGCTTCAAGGGCCCTGACGGCCTCTTCGATTTCGCAGAAGTCTGTGACCGCCTTCCGGTAAAATTCCGGGTCCGGCTGCACATCAGCAACAACGACCCCGGGATTGGTATTATCACAGGAGAAATCGGCAAGCTCCTCAACGGTCGCGCATGCACTATCAAATGCATGATCTGCATTACCATCGACGTGAAGCGCAATTGCAGCATTGCCCCGTGTCTTCCACGTGACATTCGGGTTGAGCCGGACGAGCCGTGCCTCGTGGATTCTCATACCTTCACGTATCAGGCGACGTGCAAGGACTGCGCCGAGGTACGTTGTACACATCCCCTCAGGTGAATCCGTATCATCAATCCCGATGAGCATATCTATATTAATATATCCTCAGGCTATATCCATTCTTTACGGGAATGTCTCAGGATCGCCAGCTCCAGCTGGTCACGAGTATAATGATCACCGCGGGTTTCGGTGTCTCCGAACGGTTCTCTATCCGCCCGCGGAGCTTTGACCTCATCGCACGCAACAATGGAACGCTGCTTGTCATCAAAGTGGTATCCCACATTGATAGTGTCAGTGAGGAGGTGTCGTTTGATCTTGAAGTGATCTCACGCCATCTTGGCGGCATACCCCTGATAGTAGGTGAGCGTGCCCGCGATGCGGAGCTGGAACGGGGTGCAGTATATGTCCGGTATGGTATCTACGCAATCAGCCCCTCAACACTCTATGATTATTTTGTGGAGATGATCCCTCCTCTCGTGTACGCATCTCCTGGTGGATTGTACGTAAACATCGATGGCGAAGTGCTCCGCGATCTCCGGGAGAAACGCAGCATGTCACTGGGTGATCTCGGACAGGTGCTTGGGGTATCCCGACGCACGATCAGCAAATACGAGAGTGGTATGGGTACTACCCTTGATGTAGCGATCCGCATCGAGGAATTCTTTAATACCGGTGTGGTTAAATCGATAAACCTTATACAGCATGAGCCGCCCAAAGTAATGGAAGTGGAACAGACGGATACGGCACCGGGCAGGCAGAACCCGATGGAGTTTTTTAAAGACATCGGCATGCAACTGCACATGCTTCATGGTGCCCCGTTCCAGGTGCTCCTTACCTTTGAGAAACATACAATACTCACCGGATACGGTCCTGCAGACAAAGTCATTAAACGTGCCGCTCTTATCGGCAACATATCACAGATCGCAAAGAAACATGCGATGTGTGTCATTACCGATCATTATAAGCAGAAAAAAATTGGAAAAACACTCGTGATTGGCGAGGATCGACTACACCGGGTTGCAGATGGCTTTGAGCTCCTTGATATGATAGGCGAGTAATTTTTTTACAGGTTCTGATAAGTTGGCGGTTGATCA
>CAYWHL010000297.1:0-2226 GCA_964457995.1 uncultured Methanoregula sp.
TCAACAATGATTCTCAAAATCTGCCGGGTTTTTATGAATATCTGAATGTTTCTGATACCACTCAATTGTTTTTTCCACTCCTTTTTTGAAGGGCATATGAGCTACAAAGCCAAATTCCTGTTTTGCCCTGCTGACATCCAGGCTGCGTTTCGGCTGACCATCGGGTTTAGCAGAATCCCAATGAACGTCGCCGGTATATCCTGTCAGTTCTTGAATGAGTTTTACCAGGTCCCGGATAGTAATTTCCATTCCAGAACCAAGATTTACCGGATCCGGTTTGTTGTACCTCTCTGCTGCAAGAATGAGCCCTCTTGCAGCATCATCCACGTATAAAAATTCCCGTGATGCCGAGCCGGTTCCCCACACTTCAACATAGGATTTATTATCTCGTTTGGCATCAGTGAATTTTTTGATGAGTGCAGGAATAACATGGGAGCTTGCAGGATCAAAATTATCGCCAGGGCCGTAAAGATTCACCGGGAGGAGGTAAATTGAATTGAATCCGTATTGCTGCCTGTATGCCTGGGACTGGACGAGTAACATTTTTTTTGCCAGCCCATAAGGTGCATTTGTTTCTTCAGGATATCCATTCCAGAGATTTTCTTCCCTGAATGGCATGGGAGTGAATTTTGGATATGCACAGATGGTGCCGACGATAACACACTTATCGACATTCTCCTGTCGTGCCGCCTCAATTATCTGGATTCCCATGATAGCATTATCATAAAATAACTGTGCTGGGAATTCCTGGTTATAACCGATACCGCCGACCTTTGCTGCAAGATGGATTACAACATCACAATTTTTGACAACGCTGACGCAGTTCTCCCATTTCCGCAAATCAATTTCTCTGCTCCTCGGAATTATGATATTCTTTCTATCGATCCCTTTCTCAAGGAGTTGATTAACGACTTGCGAACCAAAAAAACCTGCCCCCCCTGTGATAAGTATTTTTTTACCGGTCCAGTAAGTCATGAAATTCACAGTCTGTTTAGTATCATCCTTATATGATTTGAAGGTCTATGATGTAGCTGTTTTCTTTTCCGTTTAATAATTAATCGCGAAATAACTTTAGTGAAATGAATAAATTTCAGTCAGTCTTCCACCAGCGGTTCGGGAATTTCGTTTTGATTATTTCATCTCCTTTGCCAATAGTCTTTAATCCAGCCGCACGCATATCCGAGTCTACCATAATCTTTACCAGATCGCCAAATTTAATTGCAGGTTTCCAGCCGAGTATCTTTTGCGACTTGGTTGGATCTGCAATAAGCACTTCAACTTCAGTAGGGCGGAAATATTTTGGATCGATCCGTACGTGTTTTTCTATATCAAGCCCCGCATAAGCAAATGCTTCATGCAGAAACTCGCGGACTGAGTGTGTCTCTCCGGTACCTATCACAAAATCATCAGGTTTCTCCTGTTGCAGAATCCGCCACATGCATTCGACATATTCCGGTGCAAATCCCCAGTCACGTTTTGCTTCGAGATTTCCAAGATACAGGAATTTGTCTTTTCCTGAAATAATTCGGGCAATTGCCCGGGTAATCTTCCGGGTCACAAAAGTTTCCCCTCTTCGGGGGGATTCGTGATTGAATAAAATACCGTTGGATGCAAAGAGATTGTAACCTTCACGATAATTTCGCACCATCCAGTATGAATATACCTTGGCACATGCATAAGGACTCCTTGGATGAAATACCGTATCCTCTCGTTGAGGGGGATTTGCGGCCCCGAACATCTCGCTGGATGATGCCTGATAGAATTTTACATCGTGGTTACTTCGCCGGGCAGCTTCTAAAATCCGTGTAGTTCCCAGCGCTGTTACATTTCCGGTATATTCAGGAGTATCAAAGCTGACCCGGACATGGCTCTGTGCACCGAGATGATAGATCTCGTCAGGCCGGATATTATACATAATGTTTGAAATTTGCTCCGAATCAGAGAGATCTCCATAATGTAAAAATAACCGGGCATGAATGTCATGAGGATCAATATATATAGAATCAATCCTGCTGGTGTTGAATGTAGAAGATCTTCGTATCAATCCGTGGACTTCGTAGCCTTTTGAAAGAAGCAGTTCAGCAAGATATGATCCGTCCTGCCCTGTTATCCCCGTTATGAATGCTTTTTTTTCCATGATGGGTCACGTACACGTAATAATTAATCATTAAAAAATTTGAATCTATTGTGATATTCAGGGAAATTAAAATTGATAAAAATAAAATT
>CAYWHL010000298.1:0-2221 GCA_964457995.1 uncultured Methanoregula sp.
ATTCCCTTTTTATCAGGGTGATTGTATTAACCCCTAAAAGTCGGGCATCTTTTGGGATAGGAGATCCTGTATTATATTGGTACGGATTGACTTTCTCTCCCTCTACTAACCAGAGAGTATTTACAAGGCGCTTATCCGAAATGGGTGACGGAACCAATCCTTGATTTGACATAATATTATACAATATCATCCAATTATAAAAAGTCACGCAATGCGCCACGCCACTTTCTAAGCTACGAAGTCACGATAACGCACCAGAACCCTCTCGTGTCATAGGTGACCTTTACGGCACCATCCCCCCGGTTAACGGTTCCGCACCTGCCGGACGGGGCCGGCTGTCTTCATCTCCCTCTTGTCATAGCCGCCCATGTTTTGAACTGCTGGTCAATCTCTTCAATGGTCGTCACCTTCTTTTCAGGTTCCTGTTGGGTAATCATGAAATCAATGGGTTTCGCATCCTTTACACCGTTTATGCTCACTAATGTCGCGCAGATCATTCCATTCAGCACATCCAGGAATTGCTGGTCGGTATCCCGGTACTTGGCTTTTACCCCCGCCATAAATGATAACTCCACCGGAGTGATCCGCTGGAACTGGTCAAGTGTTAACCCGCACAACCCGAACGCCACCTCCTGAGCGGTAACGATCAGGCCATCGAGTTTTTTGGTGGTTCCTTTTCTGGATCATCCTTCTCTTTTTTCTTGAACGGGCCGGTCGTCGTGAAAGCCTCGACAATCTTGCCGATGACGTACGCAACATCGCCGCCATCCTGCAGGTATGACCAGAGGAGATTCCCGGCCTGTTCCCGTCCAATCTCATCGAGAGAGAATACTGATACAAATCCCCCGTCGGGCATTTCCTTCTTAAGACCCCGCAATAAGAATACTTCCATTGCCGTCAGGCTGTTGAAGATCTCCGATCGGAAAAAATGGAGGTATCCAATTCCCAACAGGTTCTCCATTGCCTTGAAATCGGGATAGGTATACCTCAGGTGATAGTCTTTTCCCGAAAGGGTGATCGGAACTGATGATAGTGTCATTTATCCCCCCGCGCCGGTTAAGTTGGCAATCTTACCAAGTGCTTTGTTCACGCCTTCTGCATCAGTCTCAACGCCGTAATTATGTTGTGTGAAGTAGATTGTGTTGGATTTCCCGGTTCCGGTAGTTCCGGCAGTCTTGCTTTCCGTTGGAGTGACCGATGGCGTATTGATCTTTGAGAAATCCGCACTTTTCAGGAGCGGTGCGGTTACGGACGGAAGCGCGGAGGGGTCGATGTCATATCCCGCTGCCGAGAGCATGACAACCTTCTGGATAATCGGATGCGAACCCGCGAAGTTGACGGCAGCCGCAGCGTTATCCATAATTGACTGGTATGTGATCTGTGCTTGTATTGAGAGGGTAGCCCAATGACCTGATTCTATGGTCTCAAGGGCACCATATTGTATTGCTGTCGTGTCTACCCGGACCTGCATCGAATTAACAATCTTTGCATCTTCGGCGATCATGGCCAATGCAAGATCCTGCCGGAGCCGCTGGATTCTGGTAGTTTCTTTAACAAGATTTTGATTATTGACATTTATCCGGAGTGAGATCCGTTCAATTTCACTGTCAAGCTCGGCCACTCTCTCTATTTTGGGGAAATCCCCGGATGCAATTTCTCCCCCAATCCCAATTTCGTTCTTTAACTGGTCCCGCTCCTTTTTCAGGGCAGTATATTCTGTGATGAGATCCCGCTGTTCCATACCAGAGGCCTGATGTGTGAGCTGGGTATCGATGATACTCTGGTCGAGATCTTCGATATTCCGTTTCACGTTTTTTATTGCATCTGCCAGATCGGACGCTTTCCTAGCATTCTCGTCAAGTTGTCCCTGCAAATCGTCCATGTCTCCTGTAAGATCTGACGTTGCATCGCCGGTCTTCGTCTCCGCATCCTTTAAAGCCAGCATCCACAGCCGGTTTTGGGCGAACGCTTCACCTACAGCAAGGGCTTTCCCGGCAAAGGTGGTGAGTGAGGAGGTAAGTTTATCAATAGCTATTTTGGCTTTATCCAGTTCCCGTAACTCGGCATCAGTCATCCAGGGATGTTCTTTAATCTCCTTTGCCTTGTCGATATACGTCTGCATATACGGCAGCATATCCTTCCATGACCTGCCGTAGATATCCATCGCATACTGGTTACGGAGCGTTATTTTCTCCATTCCAACAAAAGCACGGGCGGTTGC
>CAYWHL010000299.1:0-2218 GCA_964457995.1 uncultured Methanoregula sp.
CGAGGCAGATCTCCGGGCTGTCTCCTTGTACGAACCGGTTCAGGATAAGTCCTGAGGAGACAAATACGATGAAAAGCGTTGCAAATACAAGAATAATATAGCCGGTACCGTACTGCCCGAGAATACCGAAAACCATCGCATTCTTTGCCATACAGGGAACTGATATCGCAATGAGGGTTGCAGCAATGAACCGCTGCTTTTTTGTTTCCAGGCTCCTTGCCGCCAGTATCCCGGGAACATTGCACCCGAGGCCGAGAAACACCGGTATTATCCCGAACCCGTGCAGCCCGAACCTGTGGAAGAGCGTGTCGGTAAGGGTGGCCAGCCGTGGCAAGTATCCCGAATCTTCAAAGACCGCAAGGATCGAGTAGAAGGCTACGATATAGGGGAGCACCATGGCAAAGGGAACATAAATACCCGTGGTGAGAAGCCCCATCGACTGGATATAATCGATCTGGCCGTCAATGAGTTTTCCGATAAGGAGTGCCTGCAGAAAACCCGGCCCGAGCCATGTGCTGATACTCATGGCTAAGGGTGTATAGAGGGAAAAGAGCGGGTCGAATATATACGTAATCAGGGTTTCTCCGATAAAAATGACAAGCCAGAGTGCAGCAAATATCACAGCCAGTGCAATGGGAAAACCGGTAAGCGGCCGGATAGATGCCTCGGAAATCCAGTCCCTCAACGTGTGATGGCGGTGAGTCACGTGCTGCACATTTCTGATTATCTCCCCGATTTTTATCCACCGGTCGTTTTCGTTCATAGGTTCGATCTCTTCCGGTGAACGGGCTTCGTCGATTCGGCCGATGAGATCACAGATACCTTCCCCGCTTAATGCGACCGTGGGAACAACCGGGATCCGGAGCTCGTTTTCGAGTTTTTTAACGTCAATGGTAATACCCGTATGATGCGCTTCGTCCCACATGTTGAGGGCCAGGATCACGGGTTTTTTCTGTTCAAGGAGCTGCAGTGTCAGATACAGGTTCCTTTCAAGGTTGGTGGCATCAGCCACATTGATAACCAGGTCGGCCTGGTCAAACATCGCAAGGGCTACCTCTTCTGCCTTGTTGGAGGGCTCGAGCGAATAGGTTCCGGGGGCATCGATGATCTCATGTCCTTCTTTCCCAAGATACATCTTACCTTTTGAAAAATCGACTGTGGTACCAGGATAATTTGAAGCGATAACATTCGCTCCCGTGAGACGGGAAAAGACAACACTCTTCCCGACATTCGGATTTCCCATCAGAACGATTTTTTTCATTCCGGATCCCTGGTGATGATATGCTGTGCCATCCTGCGGCCGAGTGTCATTTCCCTTCCATCAATCTCAATAACTACCGGTCCGTGGAACGGGTGTTTTGCCACGAGACGGATTGTTTTCCGCTCACGAATTCCCAGATCTCCCATCTTTTTCCGGAACAGGAAACCACCCTCCAAACGAAGAATTACCGCGGTGTTTCCTGTTTCAAGAGATGTTATTGGCTTTTCCATGATGAAACCTTTAGGTATACCTAATAATGTACCAGCTGCCTGAATAAATATCAATCGGTTCAGATCTCTGGTACCTCTCATGGGAAAATTTCCCGGAATGTATCCGGATATCCCGCCGGTGTTAATCCCATTACTTTTTTATAGTTTCCAATGTAAACAATAATGTATACCAGATCAACAATGACCGGTGACAGATTTTATGCAGGATAAAACCCAGGGAACTGAAATCTTTGCATGCTGGGCAAGGATCATGAACAGAATGGCAAGGAGCGAGAGCATTCCCCGTGAATTCGGCACAGGTGACCTGCTTTTCCCCTCAGAAATCCACACCCTGTGTGCTATCGGCACTGTTCAAAAAATCAATATCACCACCCTCGCGGTCCGGCTCGGGATAACAAAAGGAGCCGTATCCAGACTGGCAAAAAAACTGGTCGCGAAGGGACTTATTGAAAAATACCGGCAATCCGGCAATGAAAAGGAAATCCTGGTCAGGCTGACTCCGCGGGGACAGAAAGCGTATCATGCCCATGAAAAATACCATAAAACCGCATTTGCCCGCGTCATCCGCGAAGTGAAAGGAATGGACAGTGATCAGACAGCGTTTTTGCTCCGGTTCCTCAAATTGGTGGAAGATACAACTGAACAATGCATCCAGGAGAAGGAATCACCTGTCCACTGAATTTTTTGAGGTATCCCCATGACCCCGTCTCACGAAGTATTCTCTGCA
>CAYWHL010000300.1:0-2198 GCA_964457995.1 uncultured Methanoregula sp.
CCGGCAGGCCGTCCAGCAAAGAGTTGCTGTAGCGAAGATCCGTGACCATGAACGCAGGGAAACAGACATCATCAACTTCCTGCCCGATGCCACGTTTGCTATTGATACTGATGGACTGGTGATAGCCTGGAATCGTGCCATGGAAGTGATGACTGGTGTCAGAGCTGCAGAAATACTGGGAAAAGGCAATTACGAATATTCGATCCCCTTTTATAACGAGCGCCGGCCGATCCTTATTGACCTTATACTTCACGATGATCCATCCATTGCAGCAAAATACCCCTCATTGAAAAGGGACGGGCGTACTCTTATTGCAGAAGTGACAAGCCCTTACCTTTACAACGGAAGGGGAGCAACGATATGGTTCACTGCAGCTCCCCTGTACAATAATCATGGTGAAGTAGTGGGGGCTATTGAATCAATACGAGATATCTCCGACCGCAAACTGGTAGAAGAGGAGATAACATCGAAAAATCTAATCCTGTCAACACAACAGGAAACCACTATTGACGCAATCCTCATTGTGGACCATTGCGGAAAGATCCTCCAATATAACAGAAAATTTATTGAGATCTGGGGGATTCCTGATGATCTCATCGCATCCCGGAATGATGAACCAGTACTGCAATCTGTCGTTCAACAGAATATTGATCCGGAAGCATTCCTTTCCCGTGTCAGGTATCTCTATGATCATACCGAAGAGAAGAGTTTTGAAGAACTCCTGCTTAAGGACGGGCGGATACTGGAACGGTTCTCCGCTCCTATGCTGGGTGAGAAAGGAAAATATTACGGGAGAGTATGGTACTTCCGGGATATTTCTGACCGTAAGAAGGCTGAGGAGAAGTTACAAGAAAGCAGTGAACGGTATAAATCCTTAATTACCGTTTCCAATACCGGCGCATGGGAATATAACCGCGACCGTGATTATCTCTGGTTCAGTCCGGAATATTTCCTGATGCTCGGGCGCGATGCCAGAGAGTTTGACTCCTCCGGTGCGGCAAACTTAAAGGAAACCTGGATCGACATGCTCCACCCGGACGACCGTACCCGGGCTATTGAGCAGTTTACCCGTTTTCTCGATAGCGGTTCACCCGGTATATACGAGAATCATTTCCGCATGCAGCATGCCGACGGACACTGGGTCTGGATCTGGTCCCGTGGCTGGACGTTGCGGGATAAAAACGGAGCACTGACCAATAAAACAATCGGCACCCATATCGATGTCACCGAATCCAAACTGGCAGAGTCTGCGCTGAAACGCCAGTCGAGAATGTTATCAATCCTCAATGATATCATCACTACGGCAAACAAGGCAGACGACCTTCCGCAGCTTCTTAACAGTATTCTTACAGAATCACTGCGCCTGCTGGACTTCGATGCCGGGGGGATCTATCTGGTGGACCGTTCCACACGTACAGCAACTATTGTCCACTCAAAAAATCTTCCCAAAGAATTCCTTGTAGAAATCCAGACGGTATCGATTGACGAAAAACCCTATGATGCGTTGTTTATTCGAAACGGATCGTTCATCACCGATAATTATGCAAAGATCAATCCGGCCCAGTCGAAGCAGTATGGGTTTTTATCAATTGCAAGCATCCCCTTACTCTCAAAAGGAGTGGCCATCGGAGCTTTGAATATCGCCAGCAAGAAACGGCATGTAATCTCTGAAGAGGAAAAACAGACGCTCATCTCTATCAGCAGCGAACTTGGCAGTACGATAGAAAGGATGGCTTTCGAAGAGGAAGTAAAGAAGGCTAAAAAAAATTTAGAGACCATGTTCAACTCGATTGACGAGATGGTCTTTGTGCTGGACATGCAAGGAGACATCCTTGCGGTAAATGAAACTGTTCAGAAACGTCTGTCGTATACATCAGAGGAACTTATCGGTACGAATGTCTTACTGTTGCATGTCCCAGAGCGGCGGGACGAAGCACTCCGGAATGTTCAGGAAATGATTGCCGGGACTATTGACACCTGCCCGGTGCCCGTTCTTGCAAAGGATGGTACTCGTATCGAAGTCGAGACACAGGTTACCCGTGGGTTGTGGAGTGGCAGCGAGGTGCTCATCGGGGTTACGAGGGATATCACCGAGCGCAAACGGGCAGAAGATGCACTCCTGCAGGCGAGTAAAAAACTCGCCATGCTCAACAGCATCACCCGTCACGATATTCTCAATCAGCTCATGGGACTGCGGA
>CAYWHL010000301.1:0-2193 GCA_964457995.1 uncultured Methanoregula sp.
AAAAAACAGAACATGAGATCCGGTCTGTTTATCTCCCCATGCCCAGATCGGAAAGTTCCCGGATGAAATACCCCTCGCGGATCAGGTCTTCTTTGCCTTCCACCGTCCGGGCAGCTACACCCAGCATCATGGGGCCGGACAAACCTTTGACAAGCGGTATCTTCTGTTCAAGAACATGCAAAAGGCTCCGTGCTTCAGGTAGGGAGAGATGCTGGTTTTTGATTTCTACGGCAAGATTGCCAGCCGGGCTAAGTCCGAGAAGATCTATCTCGTCTCCGCGCCGGTTCCACCAGGAGCCGATATGCTCGTACTGCCCGGCAAGATCCTGGGTAAGGAGTGTGCGCACCATTTCTTCAAACGCACGGCCGGAAAACCCTTTCCATTCAGACAGGATCCGATCTTTGAGAATGTCGTACTGTCCGCTCTGGTACAGGCTCATGTTCCGGTAGATATACCGGGCGTAGAACCGGAAAAAATTGTCCGAAAAGATGTACCTCCCCATCTTCGAATGCCGGTCATGTTCGGTAACCGGGACCCGGTATTCGATAATCCCCAGCAGATCAGTGAGGTCTTTGAGATACGAGGGGAGTGAAGTTGGCGCGATATGGGTAAAGTCCGCAATTTCCTTCTGGGCACCTTTGCCTTCCGCAATAGCGGCAAGGATCTCGTGGTACGTTGCATGTTCCCTGCCAAATTCTTCAATGAGAACATCACTCATCTCCCTCCTGAATGGCGCGAGATCGTTAAGAACAAGGCAGTCGAGTGCATCTTCAAGGCTGGTACACCGGTATTTTTCAAGAAATGTATAATAGTAAATCGTCCCTCCAAAAAGGAGGTAGAGATCCAGCTGTGCTTCCGGATCCAGAACGCCAAGGTCAGCAAGAATCAACAGACATTCCCGGGGCAAAAACGGGCGGAGGGTAAGGATATTATCAGCCCGTTTGAAGAGCGGCGATTCTCCCTCAAGAAAGATTTTTCTGATCATCCCCACCGAAGATCCCGAGATGATGAAAAAAACACGTGATGTTTTACTCTTCATGTCCCAGAAACGCTGTACCTGAGAGATAAATGAAGGATAGATCTTTAAGAACCGCTGGAACTCATCGAAAACGATAATAACCGGATGTTCATACGAGAAGAGGAATTCAAGCAGGGACTCCGGAGAGTCGATCTTAACATAGCCGGGCAGATCAAGAATTGTTGCAGTATATCGTCCGAACTCCTCCATCATAATGTTGATGCTCTTGTTCTGATCAACATAATAGTAGAGCGATTTTTTATCCCGGCAGAACTCCCTGATGAGTTCGGTTTTCCCAACCCGCCTTCGACCGGTGATGACCAGAAAGGAGGGGGGGGCGTCCTTCAGCTGCTCCATAAGATTGCGCTCCTTCACCCGGTCGTAAAATCTCATAATGATTATAGATATAATGATTACAGGTATAATTATTATTGTTTTTTGTATCCGTGACTCCGGGCGGGTGAGGCGGTATGATCGTTCCTGACACCTCGTACCTGACAGACTTTTTTTAAAACGAAGACCTTAAAAGTCTCATCCCGGATACTGATAAGCCGGCGGGGACTATCAATTCCTCCTCTGAGATTATGGCAGAAATTCAACGGTTGAAGTCCCAAAAAGAAGAAAATTTTTCCGGCATTTTTTTCCCCGGTATCGAAATCCTGGAATTCTGCCTCCCTGCTTTCGGATATTGCAAGCGGTATCGCGGCATGGATGGCATCAACCGGAAACCGGGTGAATGCGTTTGATATTCTCATTGCAGGTATCGCTCTTTTTCATCATGCCGGTGCGATTATCACGGCAGATGCGGATGTTATTAAAAATTGCAACGTATGCGGATAGTGAGGTGATCCGCTCTTGACCGGACTGATGGGACCTCTCTAAGTCAACCCGGATTTATGATACTACCCGGTTTTTTAGGATGCCTGATAAAAAAACCGGGGTCACAGCGGTATCCGGTGACCGGATAGTCCCTCCTTCAAGGGATAATGGGGTCAAAAAACATGCCGTCCTGAACACCGCCAAAGAGCACACTATTTCATCGTGTATTGGGCGTATTTTGCCAATCCCGGTCGATATTCAAAGGCTTTTTCTGGAGGTGGACATCCTGAGCTGTGTATGCTGTTCACCAAAATTCCTGAACGGAGAACGGAACCCGATTCGGGCTTGGTTTGACT
>CAYWHL010000302.1:0-2191 GCA_964457995.1 uncultured Methanoregula sp.
CAAATTAACCGGCTCCCGTGCCCGTACGCAGAAATTTACTGAGGGATATATCAAGCACTGCGGTGAACCGAGCAACACGATTGTTGAGAAAGGTTATGCAGTTGCGATCAAGAAACTGGGCGTCATTGGTGTTCAGGTCAAGCTTGTTCCCGCCGGTGCCAAACTGCCGGATCACTTTGCAATAATTGAACAGGAAAAGAAGAGCAAGGCACCCAGAGTTACGGTCACAGATATCAATGATACAGACTCTGATGAACCCGCACTTCCTGATGAAATACCGTTTAGGGAGGAGTAGTCATGGCAATATTACGAGCACGGGATGTCCAGCAGCTTTCTGACGTAGAACTGCAGGAGCAGCTGGATAAACTCAGGATGGAACTCGTCCAGCATTACGGTAAAGTCAGTGCCGGGGGCGCCACAGAGAACCCGGGTCACATAGGGGAACTCAGGCGAACAATCGCCCGTTTGATGACCGAGCAGAACCGCAGGAGAACCGTATGATCTCTTCCCAGAATGTCCTCCGGCATGAACTTATCGGACTGGACGTTCTGGTATCGGGAGCCGCAAATCCCCTTCACAGGGGAATATCCGGGCACATCATCGATGAAACAAAAAATCTGCTGATAATTGAGACTTCATCAGGAGTCAAACGCATCCCCAAGATGCACAGCAGATTTCGTCTGCACCTTCCAGGCAGCGAACTTGTCGAGATAGATGGATCCGTGATGGTTCTGGCTCCTGAAAAGAGAATCAACCTGCACGAAAAGAAGAGGATAAAATAATGGCACTTAACATTGGATTGAACGTTCAGGCACCAGAAAAAGAATGCCAGGACGTTAATTGTCCGTTTCACGGCACTTTACCGGTGCGCGGCCAGGTGATCACCGGCAAAGTCGTGAGCGATCGAATGATGGGAACGGTCGTAGTTGCACGTAATTACCTGCACTACATCCGTAAATACAAGCGGTATGAGAAACGCAGTTCGAAACTTCATGCCCACAATCCATCCTGTATCCAGGCGAAGGTTGGCGACATGGTGAAGATTGCTGAATGCAGACCGCTGTCTAAGAGTACAACCTTTGTTGTTGTGGAGGCGCTCAGGTCATGAAGGCAAAGGGATCCACGATTCCGCGAGCACTTGCTACAGGAACAAAGCTTACCTGTGCAGACAATACCGGTGCACGCATAGTTCAAATCGTCTCGGTCTTCGGTTACCATGGAGTACGCCGGCGTCAGCCAAAGATGGGACTGGGGGACCTTGCCACGGTAACGGTCAAGAAAGGCACTCCCGATATGCGCCGCAAGCTTGTCCGTGCCGTCGTCATCCGTCAGAAAAAGGAGATACGCAGACCTAACGGTATACGGGTATCCTTTGATGACAACGCAGTTGTTGTCGTGGATGAGAAGAATGAGCCCAAAGGAACAGAGATCAAGGGGCCGGTAGCCCGTGAGGTCGCGGAAAGGTTCCCCAAGCTCGGTTCCATGGCAACGATCATTGTGTGAGGTGTTTAAAATATGGTACGAATAGAAAGCCAACAGCCAAGAAAGCAGAGAAAGGCCCGCTATCAGGCACCTTCACACGTGAAGACCAAATATCTTAACGCCCCGTTATCCGCTGCGCTCAAAGAAAAATATAAGAAAAAGACGTTGCGTGTGATTAAGGGTGATACCGTTAAGGTAACCCGCGGAGATTTCGCTGGTGATGAGGGACTTGTTGATGCAGTTGATACCAAGAAATCGAAAATTGTTGTTCATGGTGTTTCGTCCACCAAAGCAGACGGCACCGAAGTACCCCGGGTTATCGATGCCTCAAATGTGCAGATTACCAAACTGAATCTTTCCGACAAGCTCCGTGAGGCAAAATTAGAGGAGGCTGAATAATGGCGGATCATCTTAAACGACTAAATGCCCCGGACTCATGGCACATTGCAAAGAAGACCAAAAAATTCATAACAAAAACGGCGCCCGGGCCGCACAACGCGAATGCAATGCCGGTTGCTATCTGGCTCCGTGACCATATGGGTTTTGCCCGGAATTTAAAAGAAGTCAAACAGATCCTCAACCAGAATGATCTAATTATCAATGGAAGGCCCTGCCGTGACGCAAAGATGGGCATTGGTATTTTTGATATTATCTCGTTACCGAAGATCAACAAATTCTACCGCATCCTGCGTGACAAGACTGGGCGTCA
>CAYWHL010000303.1:0-2176 GCA_964457995.1 uncultured Methanoregula sp.
GGTTACCTTATATATATATCATGTAAAATTACTTAAATTGTCTGATAATGGTAAGTCTCTCGGGAAAAAAACCGGGCCTTTCTTTAATTTTGATGAATTCATAAAAAAGCAGGTTTTGGTGACACCTGTCCTTCTCTATGGTCAGAAAATGTCCTGCAATCGTACAAGAAGATTCTTTTTATCTATCCCCGTCACCAGCACCCGCTTCTGGGAATTTGTTGACCCGGACAGGATGGTTACAGCCGAGGCCGGGACGGCAAGTTTTTCTGACACAAGAGTGATTACAGCGCGGTTTGCCTTTCCCCCAACGGCATGAGCGGTGACACGACAACTGATGGTCTTCCGCCATTCATTGTAACCGGCAGGAAAGGAATCTGTTTTTGCACCGGCAGTAACCTCAAGTGATATAATCGTGCCATGCCGGTCTTCCAAAAGAGCATCAGCGATATATGGCATGGTTTCTCCCCGTGATAGGAATGTCGCCCGGCATAAACGCACATGGATCACCAGTGGCGTGCTGCCGTTCTTCACCTGTGTTTAAACCCATGCCGGGCGTGCCTGTCGCGTATCCGGGTTGTCCCGAAGATCACATCCAGACGCTTGTCAATAAATCACCCGGGGACCTATGGATACGCTGTATCGGCAGTATTCTTATTTCGTTTTTGCTATATAGCAGTTGGGAATACGGCCTATGATATACATAGGAACAATTCAAGGATAGTAATGGTGTTCCTTGTACCCTTTTCCGGAAAACCACCGTGGTTCTGACGTGAAAAATTCCCCTTCCTGATATACAACCATTCCGCCCATTATTACTGTTCTGGGAAAGACAGCCATGTGACCTTCAAACGGTGTCCACCCGCATCTGCTGTGAAGCATTTCGGCGGTAATAGGAGATGGAACTTTTGGAAAAAGGGCAAAATCTGCACGATCCCCTGCCTTAAAACCGGCAGGTGGAATTCCCAGCAGCTCCGCTGGCTTTTGCGATGTTTTCTGTATGACCGAATGCAGGGAAATTTTTCCATTCATGACCCATGCCAAAAGAAGTGGCAGGAGGGTTTCAACGCCGGGAATACCAGAAGGGGCACAGGAGAAATCCTGTGCTTTATCATTGAGGGTATGGGGCGCATGATCGGACGCAATGATATCGATCCTTTCCCATTGTCCTAAGAGGTGCTTTCGCTCCTTCTCGGTCCGGAGCGGGGGATTCACCTTCCCGAAGGGATCGTTTTTTTCAAAGTCTTCTAAAGACAGGAACAGGTGATGGGGTGTCACCTCCACCGAACCGGCTGCTGCGTCTATCGATCTCTTTGTGCTGAGATGACAGAAGTGCACGCGGCATCCGGTCGTGTTCTGTCGCTGCACTGCCTTTACTGCCTGCAGTTCACCTTCAGGCGATCGAACCTGATCATGCAGGACCAGATCGGTGTCTGCAAGATCAGATACGATCTCAGCGTGAATAGTGGCAAGACCTCCCAGGGAATGGATGTCTTTGAGCGCCCGGCTCAAAGCGGCATCACTGATCCCATCCCCATAACTGGATGGGGCAAAAAATGTCTCGCCAAAGGCCATGGCGCCTGCATCCCACATCGAAGGTAGGTGCGTATCTGGAGTTACACTGCTATTGATGGCAAAATTGCACAGCGAGTTTACCTGTGCATCGCAGACACGATCCCCCAGTCGCTGGGGAGTATCGATGGGGGGCAAAGTGTTGGGCTGGTCCACGACCACGGTCACACCCCCGGCAAGTGCACTCATACTGCCGCTTTTCCAGTCTTCCTTTGCCGACTGGGTACCCCCCCGCATATGCACATGCATATCGATTGCTGCCGGCACTACAAGGTATCTGGAACAATTAATATACTCTGTTGTACCCTGACCTGCGCCCATATGAGCAACCCTGCCGCCAGCAAGAGTGATATCCACAACGCGCCCTGCCGGAAGGGTCACGTTGCCGAGCACGAGGGTTGGCAGAGTATTCATGATCTTTCGTTTTTCTCACAACCATATAGGCATAGTGATTTATCCGGAAGGCTAAAACCCCTGTCAGCAGAAATCTCCTGCTTTCATCGGCAGTTATTCAACCATCATGTGTCAATACTACTCAGGAAATACAAAAAACACAGGCACTTATGTTGAATGAAACGTGCTGACCATACTGGTGGAGGAGGATTTT
>CAYWHL010000304.1:0-2174 GCA_964457995.1 uncultured Methanoregula sp.
AGTACCTTGCTGAAGATTACCGGGATACCGTTGAACTCACCGAGATCATGGATTCACTTCGAGAGAAAATTTATCTCAATGAAGTACCCCATTTCACCACGATCCATAAATTCTCTCAAAGAATTAACTCGTTCATTTTCACCCGATTGTTGAACCGGCTCATTAAACAGTTCTACGATTGGGGTGAGAGAATCGCCTGTACCGCGATCGATTCATCCGGATTTACCAGTTCCTATGCCAGTTCATATTATTCCTGGAGAACCGGTAAAACCCGAAAACGATTCCTGAAAACCTCTATCTCCGTCGATACTGATCGACAGATCATTACCGGGTTCAAGATCTCTCAGCAACCGGTTCATGATATCCCTTATGCGGAAAAACTCCTCATTCAATGTCACCGAACGAGAAAGTCTGATACTTATGTCCTCGATAAAGGATATGATTCTGAAGATATTCACCGATTGATCCGGGATGATCTGAACTCGTATTCTCTCATTCCGGTCAGAACCAGAAAACGAAAACGGATATCCGGGGTCTATCGACGAGAACTCGCACGGTCTTTCGACCAAACCTGCTACCATCAAAGAAACAAGGTCGAAACCGTATTTTCGGTCCTTAAAAGAAAGTTCGGAGAAACTTTGAAAGCACGTAAATTTCAAGCGCAGATCAAAGAACTCAAGATCAAATTGATCCTCTACAACATCTCGAAAATTATTCTCGCGATCTTTTTCCAAATCTACTACTGAGGAATTCTACAGAGCCATCTTTTTAGTATTTCACAAATGTGCAATGAAGAACAATTCGCGTCAATGGAAAGTATGGCCCGCGCTGTGCGGTCTATGCATTTCGGGAACGATGGTAAATTTTTTACCAGCGATGGTTGTATCCCCTCCGGTTTTTATCTGACCCCTGCTCTTTGTAACTCCCGTTCACGCAACTCATTCCTGCGGATCTTTCCCGAGATGGTCTTTGGGAGTGTTTCGGTAAACTCTATGGAACGGGGATACTTATACGGGGCGGTCAGCCGCTTTACCTGTTCCTGCAGGTCCGTTGCAAGAGCATCAGATGGTTCCCGGCCGGGTTTTAACACCACGAACGCTTTGACTATCAGTCCCCGTATTGGATCGGGAGAGCCAACTACTGCCGCTTCAGCAACTGCCGGGTGCTCCATCAAAGCACTTTCAACTTCAAACGGCCCGATGCGGTAACCGGACGACTTGATTACGTCATCATCCCGTCCTATGTACCAGAAATTTCCGTCCTCGTCCATGGCTGCTTTATCATCGGTATAGTACCAGCCTTTCACAAATGATTTTTTATTTGCCGCTTCATTCCCGATATATTCCACAAACAGACCTACCGGCCAAGGATCAGTTGAGATAGCTATCCTGCCTTCCCGGTTGATCCCTACCGGCTTACCTTCATTGTCGTGAAGCTCGATTTGCCAGCCTGGGGCTGGTCTTCCCATTGATCCCGGGGGGCAGTCCATTCCGGACAGAGCGCCGATACAGAGGACTGTTTCGGTCTGGCCATACCCTTCATGAATGACAAGCCCGGTTTTTTCCTGCCATATACGGATTACTTCGGGATTCAGTGGTTCCCCGGCACTCACGCAATACCGGAGCGCTGACAGGTCAAACCGGTCCAGCTCGAGAAGAACCAGCATCCGGTATATGGTGGGCGGGCAGCAAAACGTGGTGATCCGGTATTTCGCAATCAGCGGCGGAATCCCGGCAGGATCAAATTTCCCACGGATATCGTAGACAAAGACAGCTGCTCCCTCAATCCACTGGCCAAAGAGATTACCCCAGGCACTCTTTGCCCAGCCGGTATCAGAAATGGTGAAGTGGAGGTCTGAAGACTTCAGGTCCTGCCATAACCGGGCAGTGATGATATGACCGAGCGGATAACGGTGATTATGGAGTACCATTTTAGGGTTGCCGGTCGTTCCTGATGTAAAGAAGATCACGAGAGGATCCGTTGCTTTCGTCTTTTCAGGTGGGATAGTACCAGGTATTGAGGACAGTTGGTCCGGAGAAGCGCGTTCTGCTATGTAGCTTATCCAGTCCGGCAGCTCACCGTCAACCACCATGCAGCTCACAGCCAACCGGAATTCCTTCTTTGCAAGGGTGACTTTTGGTGCATTTTCACTATTGGTGATTACGAGGCAAAAT
>CAYWHL010000305.1:0-2162 GCA_964457995.1 uncultured Methanoregula sp.
AAAGATCATGCCAACCGCACCACCCGTTGCCGCACCAATGGTCAGGCCCGGTGCAAAAACCCCCCCGCTCCCCCCGGATCCAAGAGTGAGGGAGGTTGTGAGAATTTTCATAAAAGGGAGAAACAGCAGGACGGCTAGAGGGACCATGGTGTAGAGGGAGAGCTGGACAAACCCATATCCCGTACCGAGCCCGGCAAGACCGAGCATCTGCCCGTCAGGGGAGATAAAGGAGAGCGCAATGACAGTGACGCCGAGGATGAAAGCCCCGCTGACCGGCTTTAAATACAGGGGAAGATTCCGTTCCTTGAAAAACCGTGCAAAAGCATCTCTCGTCCCGTAAAAAAATGAGATATAGAAGAGCCCGATAAGGGCACACATTATCCCGAGAACAAGGAAAAAGGGGAGCTGCCAGATGTTCCATGCTATCGGCATTAAGGCAAATATCGGATCGAACCCCTCAAACAGCCCGAAAATTGAGTACCCGATGATCGATGCAAGAAACGAGGGGATGATCGCTTCGGCCTCAAAATCGCGTATGTAGAGGATCTCGGCAGCAAGAACCGCTCCCCCCAGCGGCGCCTTGAAGATCGTCCCGATCCCTGCCCCGATCCCGGTCGTGAGCGCCAGCCGGCGTTCCTTGGGCGACAAATTGAAATAATCCGCAACCAGTGAACCGAGACCCGCAGAGATCTGGGCTGCAGGTCCTTCTCTTCCCGCACTTCCCCCGGTTGATATGGTCAGGATGGCGGTTATTGCCTTGAGAAACGGAACTCTCCGGCGGATCTTTCCATCCGTATGGAAGGCTTTTATCGCCGCATCGGTCCCGTGTCCCTCGGCTTCAGGGGCAAGGTACGTGACGAGCAACCCGGAGAGCAATGCACCTGTACAGATGATCGGGAGCAGGAGAAACATATTGGTTGGCGCCGACCACTGGGCAATGAGCGCGGCACTATCCCCCTCCATCGGCATCTGGTAGTTTAACAGGTATCCCATGAAAAACCGGGAGCCCAGTTTCAATCCTTCGTAAAAAAGAAGCGAGCCAATTCCTGAAATAACCCCGACAACTATCGCGATGAAAAGGACGCGTTTATAGGGATCAATCAGGCGCTTGAATCGATACATATGCAGATGGTTCGGGTCGTTGCCCGGGAAGATGGTCCACTGACTATTCAAATCTATTAAGATGATCCTACTATTTAGGTGCACACGATTTTATCGCGTTGCAGCCGGGGGGAACCCGCCCAACACAGTACCAGTGATCCATAAAAAAGCTCAAAACAGGAACATGCAGTGTGTACATACCCTTGAGGGCGCGGGATTTGATCTTCTTTTCCTGAACGGTTTTTCCCCGTGCAGCGGAAAACGGCTCTGTTTTTTTTAATCGGTCTTCCGGATCACTGCGCCGCTGGCTACGGGATACTCAGCACGAGAAGGTGCATTGCCCGGTGAAAAGAACTATTCCCCAAAAAAGAGGGTGAAGATCCCAAAAGATCGCGATTGCGGCTATCGGGATTTTCACATTTGTGGTTTCAATCTTCGTGAGAAGATCGTGCGCTGTAAATCTACTTCAGTGCTGCAATCTCTTTGCGGAATGCAACCCAGTAAAGGATACCAACAAAGAGCATACCGCCGACAATGTTACCGATTGTAACGATAACAAGGTTATTGGTCCACATTGTGATCCAGGTCACTTTAGTTACGGTACCAGTCAGTCCTGCCGTAAAGAGTCCCGCTGGAAGGAAGTACATATTGGCTACACAGTGCTCGAATCCGCTGGAAACGAAGGCCATGATTGGGAACCAGATACCGAAGAACTTACCGATCAGATCATCTGCACAGATTCCGAGCAGGATGGCGAGGTTAACAAGCCAGTTACAGGCGATAGCCTTTAAGAATGCTGACCACATGCCCATAAGTCCGACATAGCCGACCTTTGATCCTGCAATAGCCATTGCCCGGGCGCCAAACGCTGTTGCGGTTGCGGCTCCTGCGGCATCGAACGATACAAACGGACCATATGCCATAATGTAGGCAAACACTATTGAGCCGATGAGGTTTCCGATATACACGAAAACCCACAGGTTCAGGACCTGTGCCCAGCTGACCTTGTGGATGAACGCTGCCATCGGGGCGAGCATTGCGTCACCGGTGAAGAGCTCAGC
>CAYWHL010000306.1:0-2160 GCA_964457995.1 uncultured Methanoregula sp.
TTCTGAAGTTTCCGAAAAAACAGGCGCTTAAATTCCCCGAATATGACACAAAAAATGGAGGATTTGACCCCCCCCTATGAAAGACAGTCTCCGACGGTAAATCGCGTTTATGGAAGAGCAGTTCTCCCAGGGTCCCGGGCCGGAATGATAAATCCCCAAAACTGGTGTTCTTTTCCACTTGACCGTGCTACCCTGCCCGCCTCCCTGAGTTTCGCTTCCCAAAAGCGTCCATTAGCGTACATTTTCCTGCCCGTAAAATGCGTTTTCTGGCGTGATATCGGAGCATTGAGCCCGGTTTAAAAATGTGTGCCGGAATTCGCAGTTTTGTGCAAGTGTGCCGGAAAGTGATCGCCCGGATGGGCAAACCGGGGCCGTACATGGCCCGGATTAAAGGGTTGGAATGATACCCGTATTTCCTTATTTCTCTCCCTCTTGGATGCTCCCTCCAGAGTCCTGCTCATGATTTTCCCTGGAACCGGTTGACAATGTGTCCAGCAACAGGATTAACCCGGACACTACTGATGCAACAATAAGGTCCATAATTATCGTATTCATCGATTGCCACGCGATATTCACGGGCTCCAGCTGTCGTATGTCTCCCTGCAGTGCACCCAGGGTAATCAAAAAACCAAGCGAAATGAACGAGGTGAGAAACACTGCAATCAGTACAGGAATCCGTTGCAGGTATTTTTGCATGAAGGTAATGGGAGGAAGGAACAGGAGCGGATTGGCCAAAACACCGGTAAGAAACATGAGAGATGCAGGGTCTCCCTCATCCGGAGGCAACATCGACGTATACATTACGACCACAATGATTCCTGCAGCCAGGGGGATCAGGCATTGCGCCACCCGGTTGGGAACATACCTGACAACAAAAAAAATGGCAACAGTCAGGATCGCAAGAGGGATTCCTATTACTGCATAGAGCATGACCAGTAGCAAAAAATTACCGGGATCAAAAATCGGAACCATAATTTCCTGTATTTATGTTAACGTATAAATGGTATTTTTATTGTCCCCGGCATTTTTTCAAAGGATTCCACTCTTTCTTATTACTCATGCCTGCATTAAACCAGCCCGGATGTCACTTTCGGCTCCTGCCTGGTGGTTCCCCGACTGATCACGACAATTACCGGCAGGAGATAATTTTGCTCCCGGAAAATAAGGGAGCGCCCAGGTTGCCATTCACAGGATGCTGAAGTTACCGTAGTATTGAGCCGGCCGGGTGTTTCGGGCATTGTCCTTCAGACCACGGGTCCCGGGTTTACATCTGTAAAAAATGCTAAAAAACAACAGTCCGGAGAATTATGATGACGTTCATATAATTTCCAAAAGAGGATTTATGCATAACCCCGCATTAAACTACATACGGAAAAAAAACCTGCCACGACGAGTGAGAAAAATGAAAAAAACTAAAATATTGGGAATATTCGCAGTGCTCCTCATAACAGCGGCGATTGTCGCAGCATGCATGCAGGTGCAGGAACCCGACAACACCAATGCCGTGATCACCTACAAATTCTACGGTGGATTTGTCATGCCGGCATACGCGGTACAGGAACTGGTCGTAACAAAGGACAATGCGACATTTACCGTTATGGCAGCAGACGGCAGCATTACGGAGAGATTTAAAAAGAACCTGACCAAAGAGCAGTACAACGCGATTATCACGGTGTTCACCGGCAACAACTTTACATCATTCGGGGACAGGTATGATGAGGGTCAGAAATACGTCACCGATGTTGGTTTTACGGATATAACGTTCGCCGCGAACGGGAAGACTAAGACCGTAACGACCTACAACGTCAACGACTACATGCCGGCAGGTCTCATCAGGATACGCGAGAAACTTAATGAGACCATTGAGTTCACAAAAACGCCTGATGAAAGCCAGGTAAAAGCACTCGCAGAGGCCTGGATCAGGGGAGCGCCGACATACACTTATGATGGCTCGGGCCTCCAGTTCGTCAATTACGCCCGGCAGGAGTCATTCCCGGTCCGGCACGTACTCACCTATGCCTTCACGAGCAGCCACGCAGGCTATGGTAACCGGTCAGCTCAGGCTACAGCCCGGGTAATCACGGCGCATTCGATAAAGATCACGATAATTGACCACAAGGTGGACTCAGCCGTGATTGACGGGAACTGGGACGAGAAGGG
>CAYWHL010000307.1:0-2160 GCA_964457995.1 uncultured Methanoregula sp.
ATCGAGCAGGTTCGTCATCACCTGGAGCAGGCGCACCCGGTCACCGGATAGTTCGGGAAGATTATCCGTAATTGTGATCGTTACATGATGTTCATTCAATGAAGAGGCAAGCAACCCGGCAGCTTCTCTGGCAAGATCCGTAAACGGGATCCGGACCGGTGCATCAACGGTCCTGCCGCTCCGGGACAACTCCAGCAGGGTGGTGATAAGTCGCTCCATCTTTTCGGCAGCTGAAGAGATACGATCAATATCTTTCTGTGCCTGTGCAGGGTCTGCATTCTGGATATCTTCTTCCAGCAGCCCAAGGAAACCCCGGATAGAGATCAGCGGGCTCTTTAAGTCATGGGATACCGTATGGGTGAACCGGTCGAGCTCGGTGTTCTTCAGCTCCAGTTCACGGATCAGGTGTTCCCGCTGCTCTTCTGCACGTTTGCGATCGGTGACATCCCGTATCGTACCGACAAAGGCCCTGGGGGATCCGTCAGGGTTACGCAGGGGCACTGCGGTAATCAGCGTATCAATAACACTCCCATCCTTTCGCTTTAAACGGACGGGATATTCCCTGACATATCCTTCCTTTGCGATGAGGGCCGTAAATGTTGTCCGCTCCTCAACGAGATCGTAGAGATCCTGTACAGGCCTTTGTCCGAACTCCTCCCGGTTATCATATCCGAACATCTCCATAGCGGTATCGTTGAAATCGATCCATTCGCCGCTCACAGAGGTAATAAAAACGCTGTCCCGGGACGTGGTGAAGAACTCGCGGTATTTCTCCTCGCTCTCGCGCAGTGCCTGTTCAACTTCCCTCTGTTCGGTCACATCCTGCAAAAAGACGAGCCGGCCTTCCGCTTCACCGGACGCGGTACGGATAAGTTCAACAGACCCCGTGTAGAAACGTGCACCACCTTTTTGATCCCGGGTGAGTCCGGAGCGGCCTGTTCCGTCGGATTGGCACAGTAAGAGAAATGCCGGCCAGTCGGGCGCTATCTCATGCACCGGTTTTCCTACGGCAGTTGATATCGTAGTGGAAAAGAGCGAGCAGGCAGCCGGGTTCAGGTCGATGATTCGCCCATCCGTGTCCAGCACCAGCATGGGGGTGCTCATGATCTCGATCAACCTGCTCCGGGCAATAGGGATGATATCGAGGAACCGGTACCGGAAGAGGGCGACCGTGTAGAGGACCGCGGCAATCCAGAGCAGTGGGGCGGTCATGTTGACGCCCGGTAAGGGCGTTACTCCGAAAACGAACAGGTAATTGACTACCGTAGGGAACCCAAGGGCGATGAGGAGCAGGATTGTCTGCTCCTCCCACAGGGTTTTACGCTTCCTGCTCTCGACTATTAGAATGATAATTGCAAGGATAAGGAGAACCAGTGAATAGAGAATATACAGTGAGAAAAACGGGCTTTCGGAATACTGGATTACGGTTACCGGGCCCGATGAATCGATAGAAAAATTATACCGGAACAGGGAATGAAGCGGGCTGGTGATCCCTAAAAGGGCAGCAGCAACCGGGATGATTAAGACTGCTATTGCCCAGTCCTTTCTTAGCCATTCGGTCCGTTTCACAAAGGCAATGACCAGCCAGAGTTCAAAGACCGCAATAAACGGGAGGAAGAGGAAGCGGAGATTATGGAACAGGATCTTAAGCGGGAGCGATCCTGCCAGGAGTTCAACGGCAAGGAGGAGAGCCCAGGCAGCGGCAGATGCCATCAGCAGCGTGTACGGGACTGCTGCCGGGATCCGGTCAGCAAAACGCCTGCCGTACCAACCGAGACACGCCATGCTTATGCCCGAGAGGATGAGCATGCCGACAATGAGATCGATAAGGAATATGGAATCGGTCATTTCAGCATTCCCTTATGGTCCTCTTCAGCCGGTCCGGGCAGCGTGAACCGGAACGTGGTGCCCTTCCCGGGTCCTTCCGATTCCGCCCAGATCTTCCCGCCATGCACTTCGATGATCCGTCGTACGATCGTCAGCCCGATGCCCGTGCCATGCGCTGAAGTATCGAGACGCTCGAACAGGTTGAAGATCCGCTCAAGGTACCGGGGATCGATCCCGATACCGTTGTCCCAGACAAAGAAAACGGGTTCCGCTCCGCCCGTCTCCATACCGATGCGGATCTCAGGTTTCTGTTGGTTGCCCAAGAATTTCACG
>CAYWHL010000308.1:0-2139 GCA_964457995.1 uncultured Methanoregula sp.
AACCCTTTCACGAAAAACACGAGATCTGCCAACAGAAACGCATGGCAAGGCTCTGTATTTTGCATACAGGGGGTGGTACGCTCACCAGGGCTTCCGCCCTTCGCCGCGTGGGCTCCTCCGACGGAAGTTGTATTGCTGATATGATGATCGGTCGAGACTGTTCGTCTCCGCTGCACTGCGGCTCACTGGCACTTGCCTCCATTCCGCTCCGCTCTCAGACTTGTCATAGCAAATGTTATCCTCACTTCCTGCCTATCATAATCCATGGATTACGACGATGACCGGGAAGATCGCCCGGCACGTGTGTTAAAAGTCACCCGACTTTATCCGGAAGAGGAACCTGCCGTAGCAATATCTCTGGAACTGACCCGTGATGAACTACAGGAAGCCCCACGTCGTACGAAAATGCCTCCTTTATCAGATGATGAACAACCGAATCCTCCTGAAACGGTCCTTGAAGCTGAACCTGATGAAGACCTGGACGAACCGGCAATTACGGACGGCATGAAATCCTCGGATGATTACATCTCGAGTGCTTTTCTGAAACTCAACAAAGAGAAGTTGTTGCGACCCTGGGACGATATCGACTAAAAAAATTGATTGAATTTTGAAAAATTAAAGAGCGTATAGAGACCTGGTAGCCTACTACCCTACCGGGGCGCCAGGGAACAAAACCTCCCGATTTTGATACTATACTTCCTATCGCCCCGGCTCCGGTCTTTGAGTCTAAACCTGTACGCTGATCTATTCGCTACCTTCAATTTTCGGGCTTCACTTTTCACAATATTTTTCAAAATATTTTCACATTAATTTTCGGTTAAAACCGTTTGACGGTGTATTTATAAAAAATCAGAATTATTACAATTTTGCAACAGTGACCGGTTTCCTGCCAGTCTCTTGTCCGGGAGAGATACTGGATTGTAAAAAAGAGGAGTATCCCGGTAAATCAGCTTTTTTTCCAAGGAATTTATTTGAGTTTTTCGAAGACTGCCAACTGGAGATCCGTTGACAGGGGCATACTCCTGAGGATGCAGGGGAGAACCTGTTTCATTGCTTCTCTGCCTTTTGGGGTGGTAACAAAATCGCAGATTGCCTTCTGGCCTTCCGGTGATGAGAGATAATTCCGGATCATTTCCTGGCCCTGCGGTGATGCGAGATACTTTGTAATCATTGCTTTCATGGGGTCGATGGTTACCATGGTTTTGGGCTCCTTGGGTTGTTTATGGGAGTTGGGTGGGATGCGGGATAAAGGGGATGGGAATGGGGAGTGCAGAAACAAGATCTTTTCTTTCACCCTACACAGATGATCATTTTATAATCGCAAGAATCTTGTGTAAATCAGGGATTTGCAAAAGTTAACTGAGGCATCGATGGACGTTTTACTGTCAATTAAACCGAAATACGTGAAGTCCATTATAGAGGGTGAGAAGCGGTACGAGTTCCGGAAGACTATCTTCAAAAACCGCGAGATCGACCGGATCTACATCTATTCTTCATCACCCGTAAAAAAAATCGTAGGGACATTTGAGATCGGTGGAATTCTGGAAGATCATCCGGTTGATCTCTGGGATAATGTCAAAGAGTATGCTGGTATCAACAACCATGATTTCTTCTCTTACTTTGAGGGGAAGTCACGGGCATTTGCAATCAAGATCCAGAACCTGCAGGAATTTAATGTTCCGATCGATCCATATGAAACGATGCCGGGGTTTGTGCCGCCGCAGTCGTATTGCTATATGGATGGGGAAAAATGTCCGGCAGCCCCCCCATGATACATCAAACGCAACCAAAACAATGCTTCACCATCGGCTACGGTAATTACCCGATCGACCAGTTCATCACTTTTTTACAGAATATCAGCATCGATTTGATCATCGATGTCCGGAGTTCCCCGTACAGTCGGTTCAATCCGCATTTTAACCGGGAAAAACTTGAAAAATTCCTGATGGTGAACAATGTCGATTACCGGTTTATGGGCGATAAGATTGGAGGCAGGTATACAAATCCCTGCCTGCTCTTCCCGGATGGCACAGTCAACTACCGAAAAGTACAGGAGACGGAAAAATTCCAGGAAGGCATCAATGAAGTACTATCAATAATTTCCAGCGGGAAGAAGATCGCTTTGATGTGTGCCGAGAA
>CAYWHL010000309.1:0-2128 GCA_964457995.1 uncultured Methanoregula sp.
AAGTCGAGGTCAGGTTCTCGTCATCCTTGACAAAATCAAACCCGCCCATCCAGGTTTCATATGCAATAGCTGCATGTTCCTGCGCCGAAAAGCCGACCTTGGGTTTTGCCACCGCTCCGGTGAGCGGGCGGTTGTAAACCTTCATCATCTTACGGATACCTTCGTTACCGAAATGCGGTCCCTTGAAATGCCGGATGTAGGCAGCCGGTAGCTGGACATCGATCAGACGGAGGTTCCTGAGCGCTTTCATGCCAAAGATATTGCCTGCAATCCCGCTGAGCAGCTGCACCGCATTTCCCTCTTCCCATAGTGCAAGCGGGTACGCGATCTTCGTATAGTTCTCATCGATCTCAAACACGGTCGCCTGTAGTTTCTTCATCAGCGGGGGCATGGTGAACAGTGTTGTCCATGTTCCTGTAGAACTCTCTGATGCGATCCGCCCGGCAGCTTCTTCTGCGCTGATGCCTGCTGCCGGTTCGAAATAATAGAGGCAGATGAGCTCATCGCGTGCGGGAGTATACCCGAGGTTTACAAATTCCCTGTACCAGTCAATTGCCATAAAAACACCATAAACAAACAAAAAGGAGGATGATTAATAATCCTGCAAGAGTGGCAGGGTAAAAAAATCATCCGCTTTTACGATCCAATCACCCGGGTACCCGTGACTATCCTGTGCAATCAGGTATTCGGGATCATCCTTTCCTTTCTGCTTTTTTCTCTTGTTCTGCTCACTGCAAATTTTTCCCGCAGGTATTGCATACCCAGGACTCTGCGGTTCGCTTTACTTCTCCTCATTGCTTTTTTGCGGTTCCTGTTGGGTTACTGTACCCACCCGTTTGCGTCGCTTTGCTCCTTGCTGCATGCCCATTCCCCGTCCAGTCATCGGACCTTTTCCCTGTGGTCCCGTTCCGTCTCTTCCTGGCATTGATACTCTCCTGGCACCTGTTCTGGCACCATATTCACTCATATGCACATAATTATTTAAAACATGTGGCTGGAGGCTCTGTAGAAATCCTGATTTAATGAAAAGAACCGACCTTTTCGACCAAAAGATCTAAGGTAAGGTATCTCCTTACCGTAATGTGTGCACAAGAGGTAAAGAGACAAAGATAGTATCGATAAACCGGTATATCAGGTTTGTTGAAATTTCCTCCGGATTGATCAGAGATTCCAGAATTCCACTTTATTCATCAAAATTCTCTAAAAAGACCTATAATCAGCACCAATTATTGATTCTGATTCTGTTGAAAGAGTATCTGTCAGAAGATTACCGGGACACCGTTGACCTCGGGGATCTCATGAACGAGATCAAACAGAGAATCAATCTCGATTCGATACCTCATTTCACAACGCTCCATAAATTTTCTCAGAGAGTTAACTCGTTTGTTTTCACCCGGTTACTGAACCGGCTCATTAAAATGTTCTACGATTGGGGTGAGAGAATAGCCTGTACAGCTATCGATTCATCCGGATTCACCAGTTCCTATGCTAGTTCATATTATTTCTGGAGGACCGGTAAAACCCGAAAACGATTCCTGAAAACCTCTATATCCGTCGATACAGACCGGCAGATCATTACCGGGTTCAAAAATTCCCAGCAACCGGTTCATGATATCCATCATGCGGAAAAACTCCTCGTTCAATGTCACCGAACCAGAAAGTCTGATATCTATGTTCTCGATAAAGGATACGATTCTGAAGATATTCACAGACTGATCCGGGATGACTTGAACTCTTATTCTCTTATCCCAGTCAGAACCAGAAAACGGAAACGGATTTCCGGATTCTATCGAAGAGAACTATCCAAGTCATTCGACCAATCACGATACCATCGAAGAAACTTAGTCGAAACTGTATTCTCCGTCCTCAAAAGAAAGTTCGGTGAATCCATGAAAGCACGAAAATTCCAATCACAGATCAAAGAACTTAAAATCAAATTGATCCTCTACAACATCTCAAAAATTATTCATGCGTTCTTGATCTGCGTCAGACTATGAGGAATTCTACAGAGCCTGGCTGGAAGCAGATTTTATAAACCGGGGGTGCAATCCCGAATCTAACGGAGTGCAAGATGGTACACGATGGTGCAGGCAAACCAATATTGTAATGGGAATTATTCAGCCCCAGA
>CAYWHL010000310.1:0-2100 GCA_964457995.1 uncultured Methanoregula sp.
GCGCTGCTCCATGGCGGCGTCGGTCATGGTGTAGTGCCGTTTGATCAGGAGCTTTTGGGGGATGCCTACTTCATCGGATTCTTCGAATTCGCCAAGATCATCTTTTTCGTGGTCCATAACAAAAGCCCTCCGGCGGTGTGCCTTTGGGCTTTAAGTAGCATTTAATGCGGACATGGTTGTGGCAATCATGTCACTATTTCGTTGGTTTTAGATGCAAGATCAGAATTATAATATCTCTTGACAAGATATCATAACAGAGTTAGTGAGTTAACATATTTTATTAACCTTAAATCCATAACATGTGTTTTTGATTGGAGGTTAAATCAGGTGGCTATTAAAAAATGCAAGGAATGCGGAAATGATGTTAGCACAAAAGCCGATAAGTGCCCCCACTGTGGTGCAAAAGTAAAAAACGATATCGGATGTCTCGGAGTTATAGTAATTATTATTGCTATCGGTATTATTATAAATATTGTCAGCAAACCAGATAATACCAAGTCCTCCTCGAAATCAAACGTACCTGCTAAAATTCAATCACCGAAAGAAATAAAAGAACAGAAAATCGAAATGAGTTTCAGCGCTTGGGATGGCTCGCATTACGGCCTGAAAAGACTGATAAAAAAAATAATGAATGACCCTAAATCCTTTGAACACGTCAACACTGTCTATGAGGAAAAAAAAGACCATCTCATCGTAAAAACAACCTTTCGCGGCAAAAATGCGTTCGGGGGGGTTGTAACAAACTGGGTGACGGCAAAAGTGGATTTTGATGGAAATGTCCTTGAAATAATCGAACAGGGTCCTTGATATCCGGCGGTGTGCCTTGGTTTTAGAAATTAAAAACCCGCCGGATCGTAACCCAGCGGGGGCCAGTGAACTCGTAAGTCCATTTGGGGAGGACTGTTTTTTTCAGTAACACCCGATAAACTCTTTGTCAAGGTTATTGTCCCGGGCGGGCAAAATGCCCGCCCGGGGTTGTAATGTTACTGTGTTGCTGCCGTTTCTTCATACCGCCAGTAGCGATGCCCGCTTCTGATACGTGAAAGGCTCCGCCGCCAGCCCAGATCGGCCAGCGTCTCGGCTTCGCGCGCGAGGATTCCGCCCAGCCCCGCCGGTGACGTGGCGGGCAGTTTCCAGCGGTTACGTTTGGCGATCTCGGCGAAGGCGGCAAAGAACGATGTGGTCTCGCCCTCGAATGCACGCTTCCCGGACTCCGTGGTCTCTTCGGTGATGCTGTGCTTTTGCGTATCGATACCGGGGAGGGCATCAAGGAATTTCGACAATTCCAGCGCGTCGCTTCCCGGTGCCGAATCGGCGCGGTCGAGACCCTCGACAAGATCGTCCACGGGCATGCCGGTGAAAAAGTGCAGGGCCCGGAGCGACGCGCGCCCCGAAAGGCGTTTATCAACCTCCCGGCACAGCGCGGCGATGGCCTCCATGGACAGGCCGGGACGCGGCAGGTGGTTATCCATCTCGTTGTATTGGTACCCGGCTTGCCCCTTGACGTGTCCTTTGAGCGCGTCGCGCAGAACGAGGATCATCTTCTCCTGCAGTTCGTCGATCCGCTCCGCCACGGAGGGGTCTTTTCACCGTTTGGGTTGCAATTTCATGAACACGCCCAGGGCGCATTCTTCGAAAAGACAGAGCTGGGGCCTCATTTTGCCGTCAACCGCTGCCATAATGGCAGTGGTTGAATGTCTTTCGAGCCACGGCGTGCGCTGAACCATCTTTAGAATTGCCGTGTCATCATACGAAAATACTTCCGCGTAGTCTCTATACGGCACGCAGGGGGCGATTTCGTTCGTCACGGGGTGCATCGCCAGGGCCACCCGGACCTTGCTGTTTCCCTCGATGAGGGCCGATGTTACCGATACGGGTATCTGTTCCGTTGTTTCCGTCATGGTCAGTTGCCTCCTTTCGTCTTTGCCAGCCGCAGGACGCGGCAGGGTTGTTTGGGTTCCTTGATCTTCTTAGGATGCATGAGACTGCTCATGCCATTGTTCAGATCATCGAATATTCTGTAAACACGGTCTGAAAAATGAATGAAAAGGTAACCCAGGTCATCGGGGAAGGAAACCTGAGTGGAATGGGATGTCATTG
>CAYWHL010000311.1:0-2099 GCA_964457995.1 uncultured Methanoregula sp.
CGGTCTCGCTCAAAGAGGGGTCCGGTAAATCCATGCAGCTCTGGGAGCACATCGACGGGATGAACCGGCATTACAAGAATCCCATCGGTTCGGTATTTTCCTGGCGGGCAGAAATCATCCGTGTTTTTCTCAATAAACTCATTGCAAAATACCAGCATGATGTCAAGAGCACAGTATTGAAACGACAAATGGTCCTCGACACGGATGGTGGCGGTATCGTCCATCTCGAAAAGAGCCAATGGAACAGTGATTACCGTCTTCCCGAAGAGATGGCGATGAAGATGCTCTTTGCGATGAAACTGGTATCCAGTATGGAGCAGCGGCCCCGGATAGAAGAGGCGCTAGAGATTGTTAATTCCTTGACAGATGAGGAGATCTCGTTCTGGGCCTGGAAGGTTCTCTCGTTGAAGACATCGGCCTTAAATGGATTCAAGGCGATGTATCTTTAAAGCAGGAAAGAATTGAATGCCAATTACCTGGACTCCTCAGTATCACAGTGAGCAAGAAAATATCGAGATTCAGGGAATTGTCATTACCTCATGTCAAGATTTTAATGAATATCTATCAAATGAATTCCCAGAGAGAATTCGTCATTATTCGGGTATTGCGCAATTTGATGACCTGTTACGTAATCTTAGGGATACGGGATTTCAGACAGATGGGTTAGAGTGTGTGCTTAACTATAAAATTTCAAAATCCGACTGGGGCGAATATTTTGCTTACCATCAGTTAGAGACATCTTTCAACATCTCTATTCCTTGGCCTTCACAATGGGATAAGAAAAAAGATACTCATAGTCTTCCAGGTGCTGATGTCATCGGATTGAGAAATGAAAATGGTTCAGTAACGTTCGTATTCGGAGAAGTCAAAACTTCAGTAGAAATGCGCCATCCTCCTCAAGTTGTGACCAAAAGGGCTGATGGGCTTATCACTCAATTAATGAAGTTCGATGATAGGGAAATAATCTCAAATTTAATCAAATGGTTGTTGATAAAATCATATGGAAAAACTTGGGAACCTGATTTCAATACCGCGTTAGAGTTCTATGTGGCAAATGATTTCTATTTCTCCTGTGTAGGTATTTTAGTTCGAGACACAGAATCAACTATCGATGATCTTGCCTGCGTTCCTGAACAACTAACACTTAGATGCAAGGTTAATCTCTATGCATTTTATCTTCCCGCACCGTTGCACGATTGTATAACAAGATCTCTCCCGAGAGGTATCGCATATGCCGACTACTAACTGGATTGTAGAGGCCTATGGTGAGGACCGCATTAAACGTGCCGCAGAATATTCGCAAGAATTACTATGTCAGAGTATTTTCTCAAAATTTGATGCACAAATCCAGTGGGATTCCGAAGAGGATTTGAAAAATATTTATGCTGCATCAGAAGTGATTGAACTGGCATTGGTTGATGCTTCACGTCGAGAAGATAAAGAGCACATTCTTGAACATGCAGAAAATGCCTTTAAGATATATCGTATTATCGATCTTCCAACGAATCAAAACGAACGAATAAAACAAATTGTTAAGACCTCCTGTTTTGGTATTCTTGGTGAAAAGAATGCCGATGTCAGAAGATGGCTTAAGGAAAATGAAAAGATCCCTGACGAATTACAGAATTATTCGAATTGGGCCGAAAAGGTATTTTTTGAGACCTCGATAGCATTTTTGCTCACAATACGCAAGAATGGCTGGCTGGATTTAGAAAAATCGTCAAATATTATCAGTAATCTTCGGCAATCTCAGAATTCGTTCGAAAAGGAGTATCTCACAGAAAATTCAGAGAATATCACTTCAGCCGGGTTAGAATTAGTTGCACTCTATCATTTAGCAAAAGCGGTCGATCTCCTTGCGATCTTTTTCAGAAAAGGCGAAAACCCCGTTAGAACCCTTCAGGATATTAATTTCCATCTGGACCGGTCCTCGGATGCTATCGAGAACGCAAAAATTGCAGAGATGGGTCTCTTAATATTCTGGATTCAGAATGCTATCCAGCTGATGGTGAAGAATAGTATCTGGTGGATTCTCACCACAATAAATAGTAACATCACAAAATTTGTGAAACAGTTAACCGCCGAACAAAACCACAAAC
>CAYWHL010000312.1:0-2098 GCA_964457995.1 uncultured Methanoregula sp.
AGAAATACCGGAAGAAGTAAGAGCGGGATATTTCCTAAAAAAAATTGTTTTTTTTAAAAAACTCCTTAACTCCCGCGTGTGACACACGCATACAGAATGAAAATTGCTGGCGTTTGGCCTGGTGATGGTTTTCTTAGTAACAAAAAATGGGGATGATCCATGCAAATATCCATGCCAGTGATAACATAAGATAATTAAGTCCATAAAGGGATTTTTTTATAGTCAGGGATGGTCACAGGTCTATGGCTGGCAACAGATTTGAACTGGTACAAAAAAACCACAACCTTATTCTGTTTTTTATTATTATTACCTCAATGATAGCAATTATTACAAATTTTTTAACCTTAGTCCTTGCCAATCAAAACAGCCTTTTCTACCTCTTGTTTTATATCCCCATTATTCTCACTGCGTATTCATATCCCCGGCGCGGTGTCCTTATCTCGCTGGGATATGCAGTCCTGTTCCTTGTGATGGTCATGGTAACATCCCAGGAATCTCCTGAAATTGTAATTACCAGTCTTGGGCACGCGGGGATTTTTATTATTATTGGATTCGTGGTATCATATCTTGCAATTTACTTCTCGCATGAACAGAGGATCCATGATCGCCTTGTTGAAATCGTGGAATCATCAAGCGATGCGATTATAGGAAAAACCCTTGAGGGTATTATTACTGACTGGAATAAAGGTGCCGAACGTCTGTACGGGTACAGCGCAGCAGAGGTCATTGGCAAGCCAATTACCGTCCTGCTCCCTCCGGACAGACCAGATGATATCAGATACCTGCTGGATAAAATCCGGAAAGGAGAGTCCATAGAACGCTACGAAACGATACGACAGACAAAAGACGGGAAAAGGACGGATGTCTCTCTCTCCATTTCCCCGATTAAAAATCATCGGGGAAAAATTATTGGTGCGTCGACCATCGCCCATGATATTTCAGAACGCAAACGAATGGAAGACGCGCTCACGCAAAGCGAAAGAAAATATCGGGAACTCATTGAATTATTGCCCCAGACCATTTTTGAAATTGACCGGGACGGTACCATCATTTCCGCCAATTCCATTGCATTGAACACGTTTGGTTATGAAAAAGAGGACCTGGAGAAAGGAATTAAGGCTTTTTATGTTTTTAGTCCCGGCGATCATAACCGGCTCAAAGAAAACATCCAGAGGATCCTGCAGGGAGAACACCTCGGTGGAATAAGTTACACAGCGCAAAGAAAAGATGGGACGCTGTTTCCTGTAATTGTATTTTCAAATGTAATTATGGATAAAAATGTTCCTGTGGGACTCAGGGGAGTGCTAATTGATGTCACGGAACTAAAAAAAGCACAAGAGGCACTGGAACAGGCGAATAAGAAGTTACAATTGCTCAACAGTATCACGCGACATGATATTCTCAACCAGATTACTGTCCTGAATATCAACCATAGCCTGTTAGAAGAGATGGTTGGTGACAAAGAGATGCTCTCCTTCCTGCAGAGTGCCAAGAAGGCTGCTGACACGATCAGCCGGCAGATATCATTCACCCAGGAGTATCATGACATCGGGGTTAAAACACCTGTATGGCAGAATGTGCATACACACTTCCTCAATGCTGCTTCGTCGTTCAATACTCCATCAGTCATAATCGAATCCTGTGAAAAAAATATTGAAATCTATGCTGACCCGCTCCTTGAAAAAGTCTTCTACAACCTGATCGATAACTCCCTGCGATATGGCGAGAAGCTTACGAGGATTCGCATCACACACCACGAGGATGAAGGTGGGCTGACACTTGTCTATGAGGATGACGGGATCGGTATCCCTGTGGAAGAAAAACAAAAAATATTCCATAAAGGCTTCGGAAAGAACACCGGGCTGGGATTGTTCCTCGTCCGCGAGATCCTCGCAATCACCGGTATCACCATAACTGAGAACGGTGAACCGGGAAAAGGGGTGCGGTTTGGGATTTTGGTTCCAAAAGATATGTACCGGATGACAGGCGCGACGGAACCCTTGTCATAAATATGCTGTCCCGGATATACAGACAAGGCGGTCTTTTTTTAAAAAAAAATAACCGGGTTAACCACATGAGATTAAACGATTGCCTCAAA
>CAYWHL010000313.1:0-2095 GCA_964457995.1 uncultured Methanoregula sp.
GCAAAGACAATATTTCCATCTTGCTGGTGGAACAGAACGCAGAGATGGCCCTTAATATAGCTCGCAATGGTTATGTGTTTGAACGGGGAAAAGTCGCCTTGGAGGGAAAGTGCGAAAGTCTACTGGAAAACGAGATGGTCAGAAAGGCATATCTGGGTCTGTGAGGGCCGGTCAAGAGTGTTCGGTCATACGAAAAAATCAAGGGCTCATCATCAGGCAGTGTATTTTACGGGTCGAAGAAGGAAGAATTTTCCAAAATGAATTTCCTACGACACCATCGGCGATATGGGAGGGCAGAATCCTGTATCATTGAAACATTCCATCTGAAAATAGCCGTCAAGATGAATTGATAATCCACTCAATAAGAAAAAGTTTGCGGTTAGGGGGGTAGCAGATGACTGAGGATAAAAAATCGATCGAACCATATTTAATGGCATTATTGGCAAGCAGAATAGGAAGTATCTCGGTACAGATGAATAATGTCATGGTGAAGAGCGCTCGGTCAAGCGTTTTAGCGCTTGCACGGGATTGCTCAACAGCCATATGTGATGCCAACGGTGATGTGCTCGCTTTCCCGGCTGGTTTTCCTGTACACGTCGGCGGGATAAGCCTTGCGGGGCGATCTCTGTTGGAAATACATGGAAAAGACCTGAGCCCCGGAGATGCGTATTTGAACAATTCAGTTTATCACGGCAATACTCATGCCGCTGACCATACCATCCTGGTTCCTGTTTTTCATGAAGACGAGTTGTTATTTATATGTTTATGCAGAGGTCACCAGGCTGATATCGGAAATTCAATACCGACCACATATCACACAAAGGCGCGAGACGTATATGAGGAGGGGGCCCTGATCTTTCCATGCATCAAGGTGCAGGAGAATTATCATGACATCAATGACATCATAAGAATGTGTCAAATTCGAATTCGAGTGCCGGAAGTATGGTATGGAGACTATTTGGCCATGATAGGTGCTTCACGCATCGGTGAGCAAGAATTGACAAAACTCATAGAAAAATACGGGCCGGATGAAATCAAGGCGTTTTGCAGGCAATGGCATGAGTACGGGAAGCAGCAAATGATCGGAGAGATCAAAAAGATGCCCTCGGGATATGCCTCTTATGAAACGAAACATGATCCTATCCCGGGAATTATTCCCGATGGCGTGAATGTAAAGGTCAAACTAAAAGTCGATTCTGAAGCCGGAGTGGTTGAATGCGATTTTCGAGACAACGAAGATTCTCAGCCCTGTGGACTTAATCTATGCGAGGGCACGTTGACCTCTGCGGCGCGAACAGGTGTTTTAAACAGGCTTAATGCAAAGGATTTACCTCACTGCGAGGGTGCCTTGAGTCGTATCGTCGTCAAAATGAGGGAAGGAAGTGTGGTTGGTAAAGCAGAACATCCCTTCTCTTCCTCGGTATCTACAACAAATGTCAATGATAGGGCTGTCGTCGCTGTTCAGTGTGCCTTTAATCAGATCACGGATTTGCTAGGTATGGCTGAATCGAAATACGACATGGGCTTGGCCCTTTCAGTGATTTCCGGCAAGGATTCTCGGAAGGGGGGTAACCCCTATATCACTCAAATCATTGGAGCCGTGGCAGGAAATGCAGGGGTCAATGGTCATGACGGATATCTGCACTTTGCCCTTAGTAATGGGGGTATGTTTTATATCAATTCAGTAGAAATGATTGAACAAAATTATCCGATCCGTTACTTGCGGCAAGAAATCTTGACTGACGGTATTGGGGCGGGGAAATGGGATGGTGCCCCCTCCGTCGAGACCGTGTTTTCGGCAATCGACGACCCAATCTCATTCGTATACATGGGAGACGGCGCTCAGAATCCTGCAAGAGGGGCATCCGGCGGTCATGATGGTGTTCCAGCTCAGGTATTTCGCGCCGGGGTCGTTGAGGGAACGGGCATTGAGATTCTGGAAGAATTGCCAACCATCCACGAGGTTACCTTGCCTCCCGGAGAGGCGTTGAAGGGGATCTATTCCTCATCGGGAGGCTATGGGGATCCTCTTGAACGTGATCCGGAACTAGTTCGGCATAGGGCAAGAGAAGATTGGATTTCGATTAAGAAGGCT
>CAYWHL010000314.1:0-2068 GCA_964457995.1 uncultured Methanoregula sp.
ATCAAACGCGGGTCTTCGATTTTGCTTGTTCCGATGCATAAAGGAGGAACATGCCTCGAGAAGACCTGCGGATATCAAACGCGGGTCTTCGATTTTGCTTGTTCCGATGCATAAAGGAGGAACATGCCACGAGAAGACGTATGTCTTCGAGTGTTCCTGCAGGGCGCATTTTCTGCCTGTAGTAATTCCGCCCCGGCCGGGAGATAGCCCCGCAGAACGAAGCGGCGGTGCCATTTTTTTTCTGGATGGTGGAGGAAAACTGGTGAACAGCGGTGGGTTGTACACGGTGGGGTCGTTATTGCTCATCCTTGTGATACAAAAAAAGAAAGACAAGAGTATCACTGCGTTTGTCATACAGATAGGACAACCGGAAGGGGGGAATATACACTTCCCGGGTTTGTTTCCTGCTAAAACGCATGGGTTTTCCGATCTCCGGGTTGTTGACAATCTTCACAATCTGGGTCTTTATTCGTTCCTTGAGTTGGACATCCTTGATCTTCCTGATAGTTTTTTCAAAATAGGTGCTGTAGGCAACAGTCACCATGATGCCAGCTCGTCAATAAACGCCCTCTTTTCCTTAGTCCTGAACGCACCCTTCTGATATTCCGCAAACGCCTGTTCAGTCTTTTCTGCGAACAGGATGTCCTCCTTCAATGCCGGTGCTAATTCATCAAGGGGTTTGAGAATATACCGATCACCTTCCTTGATAATGAGAAGTTCCTCCCCTTCAGCGAGATCCTTTCTCATAGAGGAGGGAATGACAATCTGTCCCTTGGAACTCATGCGGATAATGCTGACATCCATACAAGATCAGTAAGATACATCTTACATTATACCATATTATCGTTTGGATACATGCAGACAACAATCAACAGCTGTTCGTGCGACAGGACGCAGTGATAAGGGTCGTTTTTCCGGATCGAGTATTTAACCTTGGTAATTATCAATGATCAGCCCCCAATACGTCGTGATTAGGAAGCATTTCAGAAAACCAAATCGGTGATATCACAAGTGGGGGGTTGCCCGCGCGGCGGGGGGCAAAGCCCCCAAGAGCGCAATACAAACAAAAACTAGCTCTTGAGAAATGCCTTGGGAAAAAGATCTCATGACGCTCTTGGGGGAGACTGCCCTTTTGGGCAGGCTGGACAAACGATTCTGAAAGAATCGTTTTGACTGTTCGGCATGTGCCTCGAAGAACTCTAATAAGTTCTTCTCATTCTCGTGATTCTGATGAACCACTCGGACTTCGCCCCCGCCACTGCGGCACAGCGAAGATACCTTCGGTATCTTCTCGTGTCCGCCATCTCTCCCCAATGGCGAACATCCCCCCCTTGTGATATCCATCTAAAACCGATTCATCATGGATCTCTGGAAATGATGTGAGATCAGAGATTTCTACAGAGCCCTAATCTCATACCTTTAATATCTTTCAGAAAAATCACTTACAGACAACGAATGGCCGGTACGAGCAGTAATTACCAGTACGACGTCTCCGTTATTTTACCCGCGCTCGATGAAGCGCGTACCATCGCGGACTGCATACAAAAAATACAGGAAGTATTCCGGAATAATGGGATCAGTGGGGAGATTCTCGTAGCCGACTCTTCCACGGACCGCACGGCGGAAATTGCACGGTCCCTGGGTGCAACGGTCGTCCATCCTGAGAAACCGGGATACGGGAATGCCTATCTCGACGCATTCCGGCATGCACACGGGCGCTTTATCGTGATGGGTGATGCCGACAACACCTACGATTTTCTTGAAATCCCTCGGCTCCTTGCCCCGTTGCATGAGGGCGCAGATCTCGTGATCGGGTCCCGGTTTAAAGGTACCATCCACGAAGGCTCAATGGCGCCACTCCACCGGTACATAGGAAACCCCGTCCTTACCTGGCTGCTCAATTTCATTTTCGGCAGCCGGTTTTCCGATACCCACAGCGGATTCCGGGCAATACGTCGTGAAGCGCTTGACTGTCTGGGGCTCCGCACCGGCGGAATGGAGTTTGCTTCGGAAATGCTGGTGATGGCAGCAAGGGAAAAACTGCGGATCGTGGAGGTCCCGATCTCCT
>CAYWHL010000315.1:0-2063 GCA_964457995.1 uncultured Methanoregula sp.
CGGCTGCATAATACCGGCAGCGACATGATCTACGAGAACGTGTTCAACCCCGTTCCAAAATAATTTAAACTTTTTTTTGCTCTATTTCACGATAATTCCGGTGACCTTCATATTCGTCTGTTCAGCCGGATTTCACTCTTTTGTACAAATGTGGTCCTGATAAAAAATTGCAGTCAGAATTCACGTGAGCATTTTTTACCGGAGGCTCTCTTTGATCTTCTGTAACAAAGGGTAAAGAAGATGAGGGAGGCAGGAAAGAGGGGGTAAATAATGTGTGAAAGAATGTTTATTCTCCAGGCATCAGGAATTTTTTTTGGGTCTTAAAAAAAAGAATTATTCTTTCCATTTAAACATGGGAAACATCGGTTTAAAGGGATCATACTCCTCTCCAAATACGGATAACTTTGAAGAACTGGAAAACAGTCTGCCGTTTTCATTTTGATAGGTTACCGCTATTTTAATGGTTTCAACCATCTCATTCAGGGAAAATTCATACGTTGATTCGACTTCGAGTGATGAAATATCAAACTCAATATTCACCGGTACAAGTGCCACATGTATTTTTTCTGCTCTGGCATTTCCCTTGTTTCTAAGTATAATAGCCTTTGCATCGTCCCTGAGATTTACTACAATCTCCGGAATGCCGGTAGAATCCTGCATTATCTTAAGAGACATTAAGATGATAATGAGGATTATACAGGCAATTCCTGCAAGATAAATATTGATAAACAACAGGATGAGGATGATAAATGCCCCAAGAACAAGGAGGATCGTTGTGTTTTTATCCATAGATTCACTTGTCTTTGCACCTTTTTTTGTTTAACGGTTTGCTATTGAACTACCGGATCCCGTTACGATCTTCTGATTTTCATTACTTTATTGCTTTCCGCAATTCATGCGGACTTTTTATAAATAAGTAAAATTCCTCATAAAAGATGTTTTGAATTTAAGAATAATCCTGAATTGCTGGTTGTTTATTCTTAGGCATACGACAGAGAACAAAGAACCTGATAATTAATTATATTTTATCACATAACGGGTACTAATCAATCGTGTTATTTCAGGTAAATCTGTAAAAGAGATAAAATTTCCCGGTTATTTTTCATTCTGCAATTTTATTGACGTTTATCCTAGTTGCGCGTTTAAACCAAATCATTGCACCTTGATGACCAGAAAGCATATAATCTACAATTTCTTAAAATAAATTTGATTAAAAAATGAATAAATTAACTATAAGATATTAACAATTCTATTCATGACATTTTTTCTTCAACTCAAAAAATACCCCCAATTGGCAAACAATCCGAAAATTATTAATAACACCCACAAAAGAGTGTAAATTGACCTATACGAAAAGTGATTTAATATGTTGCTGGTATAGGTTGAAACGTTTCAGAGGTGTTTTAGAAAATGGCTTTTCATCCTCCGGTAGCAATCATCGCAAAAGCTGGTGATGCCGGTAAGTACAAAGTAGGCCTGCCCACATGGAATATGCTCCTTCGTGGGTTCATGGCTGGTGCATATATCGCCATGGGTGGTGCTCTTGCAACAATGTGCAGTACCGGTATCCAGGCAAGCGATGCCGCACTGCGGTTTGGTGCTGCCAGTGCAGGAATGTCACAGTTCATGGCGGGAGCGGTGTTCCCGGTAGGGCTTATTATCATCGTCGCGACTGGTGCAGAACTCTTCACCGGTGACGCGATGCTCGCCCCGATGGCAGCGTTTATCCACAAGATCAGCTGGGCACAGGTCCTGAACCTGTGGGTCTGGGTCTACATAGGTAACCTGATTGGCTCGATCTTTTATGCATATCTGATGGCAAACGGTCCGTTTGTATCATATAGTTCATTAGGAGTTGTATCCGTTAACGCATTCGGTTTAAGGGCAATAGCCATTGCCGCGGGTAAGGTCTCCTATGTCACATTAGCGGGTCAGTTCTCTGCATTCTGGAAGGCAATCGGTTGTAACTGGCTTGTCAACCTCGCCATCCTGCTCGGTATCTGTGCGGATGACCTTATCGGCAAGTTCTTCGGTATCTGGTTCCCGATCATGGCCTTCGTTTC
>CAYWHL010000316.1:0-2062 GCA_964457995.1 uncultured Methanoregula sp.
AGTTCCTCGTTCTGCATCTCGAGCTCGACCTGGTGCACCTGCAGCTCATGGACGATCTCTTCAAAGGTTCTATCTTTCATCGCCGGAGGTGCGCCGGGGGTCTGGGTAAGTTTCTCCTCCGCGGCATCCTTGAGCTGACGGCCGCGAGTTCCCTTTCCATTTTTGGTCTTCATGATTTTCTCCATGACGGCAATCTCCACCATGAGGACGACGGACATTACCCTTACCGTCTTTCACAGCATTGCCCAACAGGAACCAAATACGCCCGTTTGCGCTGCGATCTACTTATTCACAGCTTTCAGTCCAGTAAAGAGTTGAAGATTACCGTTCAAAAATTGCAGTTAATACTCCTTCAATTGCTGTAAATAAATATTATATTGAACTTGTCTTCTTTAACGGCAGCTCAATGAAGATGGTTGCCCCTCTCTCATCGTTTTTCTCCGCCCAGATTATCCCGTTATGGTCCTGAATGATCCCGTAGGATATTGAAAGCCCCAACCCGGTGCTTTTTCCCTCTTCCTTGGTTGTGAAGAAAGGATCAAAGATCCTGCTGAGAATCTCTGGAGGAATGCCCGTGCCTGTATCGGAAAAGGACAATCTGACAACGTTCTTGTCTGTCAACTCTGTTGTAACCCGTAATACCCTCTCCGGTCTGCCTTTCATGGCATCCAGGGCATTGTTGATCAGGTTCAGGATGACCTGCCCCATCCGGTCCCGGTCCAGAGGAACCAGAGGAAGGTCTGCCTGATACCGGGCATCCACTTTCACGTCCTCTACCTTTATGCGTGGTCCCATGAGGCTGATGACCTGTTCTATCATTTCGTTGATGTTGCTTGGGGTTATCTGTCTCTCGGAAACCCGGGCAAACTGCTGGAGGTCTCTCGTTATTTTTGTAATCCTCTTGATCTGGTTTTCACAGGTCCTGATCGCCTCTTTTGTCTTTTCGGAAAGGGCTTCCGTCATTCCAAGCATCTGCAGTTTCATGCCCATGATATTGACGGGATTGAGAATCTCATGGGCCACACCCGCCGAGAGCTGTCCAACAGCCGAAAGCTTCTCCGACCGAACCAGCATATCTTTCGCATCCTGCAATTGCCTCAAGGTGTTGCGCAACTCCTCTTCCGCCCGCTTGCGCTCGGTAATGTCATGAACAATGGAGTGAAGGAGATCATTCCCTTTGACTTCGATTCTGCTGCTGGACACCTCCACATCACGGATCGACCCATCCGCCCGCCTGTGACGAAATTCAAAACGTGTCCGCTTCTTCGTTCGGGCCTTTTCCATCTCCGCTTTGACTTCTTCGGGCGAAAGCGTGTTGATATCGTGGATCTTCATCTGTTTGAGCCGTTCATGCGACCACCCGTAGTAATTCACGGCAGCTTCATTCGCATCGATGATGTTCCCGGTATCCGGATCAATGATAAGCTTGACTGCGGCGTGGTTTTCAAACAGTTTTCTGTAAAGCGCTTCGCTTTCGCGCAGAGCTTCCTCGACACGCCTGCGCTGGGTTACATCCCGAATGTTACATTGTAATAAATTTACCCTTTCAATGAGACATATATCCGTATAGATATGTCGCCCGGGCTTTGTTTTTACCGGAACATCTTTGTAATAAATAATGCCGATCTCGTTCAAAGTTTGAATTATCGTTTGAAAATCATCTATATCAATTACGCCGATATCCTGAAGCTTTTTATTGATGGATTCCTTTAAGGAATAGCCTAATATCTTCTCGGTGGCTGGATTGGCATGGGCTATAATCCCTTCGCGTTTTTCGAGTAATACTATCCCGTCGCTTGCGGTCTCAAATAGATACCTGTAGCGCTCTTCAGACTCCGTTAATAAGTTTTTCAGTTGCTTGTGCTCGGTAATATCGCATATGACGGTGCGAACCACGAGGGTCTCGTCCTGCCCCTCCGTCCGGACGCTCTCCAACCGGGCAGGAAACGTGGTACCATCCACCCGCCTGAGCACCAGATCGCAGCTCTGCTTCTCACCCAGTTTTATCACGCTCATGATATGCTGATCCCACAGGTCCTGGTCCCCGGGCACCACAAAACGC
>CAYWHL010000317.1:0-1038 GCA_964457995.1 uncultured Methanoregula sp.
GGAGGCTTTCCCGTTTTTTATCAAAGGTAAAAACTTTAACTCATTCTTCATTGCTGGAAAAGGGTTTTCCCGAAGGATCAATCGCTGTCACGGCAAACGCATACCGCTTATTGATCACCAGGGCAGGATCGCCCGGACTGTAGAGGTAGGTATTCACCAATGAGGTGGTCTCGAAGAAAACAGGATGGGTGGCCGACTTCATGGCATCATTGAGGTTCCTGTCATATGGGAGCACCTCAATCATCTTGAAGTTGAACTGGACGTTAACCGGACAACCCGGGGGGCGGGTCCAGGAGAAGATGATGTGCTGGGGAGTAGCAGGGGTTATAACTTCCCCGCAAACCGGTTGCAGGATGACGGGAGGTTCAACGTTGGTTACCGTAAACACGTTGCTGCATCCCAGTGGTTCCTCGGCAGAAAGGGGGTGACTGGTGTTGAAATCGAATACCCGGAGGCAGATAGTGTAATCTCCTTCCGGGAGGCCATTCTGATACAGGATCTTCTCCTTTGTTGTTCCGACAAACACCAGGTGGTTGGCATCGAACACCTGTTGGAGGTTGTCAAGGTTGATCAGAAACGGGATCCCGGGGTTAAGGGTGATAGATTCCGCTGGTTTAAAATTTGGATCAGTATATACCCTGATTCCTCCTTCTCCTGAAACCTCCCCCCTCAGAAATACATCAACCGGATCGGGGGATGTGTTTATCAGGGTAGCCATGATTTTGTTTGGCTGAGATATGTAATCGTCAATCCGGGAGGTGTAGGGCGGAGTAACTGCAATTGACACGGTCACCGTATAGGGTTGGGCCAGGATCCCGTGATGGGGGATGAAGCTGCCTGAGAGGGCAAGCATCAGGCTGAAAAGGCTAAAACGAATAGACATAGCTCAAATCTCCTTTAAATTCATTAAATGATGGGTTGGCAGAGCCGGTGGGATAATAATTTCCGGTGAAGTATAAATTTAAACGCAAGGAATGGTGCCTGGTCACCTTGTACCGGCTGGTGATGTTTGACGTAAACACCCACCCTTTTACCTGT
>CAYWHL010000317.1:1048-2059 GCA_964457995.1 uncultured Methanoregula sp.
GAAGGATTTGCTCGCACTGAAAGAGCCTCCATACCCGCTGTTCCTGGCCAAAACGCTGTTCAGCACAAGATAGGTAATGCCGAAGGTTAGCGATGTTCGTGCGGGAATCAGGCCGAGGATGTAATTCAGCTGGGCGGTATGTGATGTGAAATTGGTTAATCCGGAAGTGAATTTATTCTTATCATTGAAATTCATCAGGTTATAAACCAGCATCAGGATATGGTTGCGGGTTGTACGCGTAATCATCAGCCTGGGAGTGATTGAAAAGTTCTGGTTTGCCTGGATCACTGTGGTGGAATCAACGAGTGGGATCCGGCCGGCTCTCTGGTTGGTGCTATAGTTGCTGTAACTTGCGTCGACACCAAAGAGAGGAAGTGGATTGTAAGAGACATTCAGGTTTCCAATAGTACGAAGTGAGGTGGCCCGCTTTGTATTCCGGAGGTTATCCTGCTGCAGCCCGATGCTGCCGCTGACCATAAGTTTCCGTTTGAAAAGAGCAAATGAGGGTCGAAGTGTGATGTTCTGAAGGTCGTTGTTAAAGAAATAAGCTCCCATCGACCGGTAGTTTGGGTCAATGCGCTTGTATTCTAGCTTCAGCGACCAGTTTTTCTCCTTGTATTGCAAAAACGACCTGATGGCTGTGTAGTATTCCGATGATTGATTGATTAGCAAAAAACCTGAAAGACAATTATTGCTCTCCAGGTCCGCCAGGGGTTGGGCTCCCATATTATTTGTATAGAGGCTCACCGCTGCCTCCAGTTCAAAGGTTAGCTTTTGAAAAAAGGTGAACCGGCTGTTCATTCCCAGCACAACATTCTGTTCTGGTGTCCTGATTGCGCTTGTATCAGATTGTACCAGGGTGGTGCTGTCGTCACGGATCCTGAGAAAATTCAGGTCAAAGAAGTTCTTCTCCGTGCCAATTCCCAGTTTTACGGCAAATCCCCGGCGGGCAAACCTTGGCAGGGAGTCCGTTTCGTATACCGGGCTCTCTGTGGTCTTCCTGTCAAACCG
>CAYWHL010000318.1:0-2057 GCA_964457995.1 uncultured Methanoregula sp.
TTTTTTATTTATTTTCAGATTGTTCAGGGAACGGAGGCTGTGACGTGCCCGGCATGGAGGGATTGTTAAGTGCTTGTAGAAGGGAGTTTTTGGGGATGAGTTGAGAGGCCATGGCCGGGGGCTGCTGCCTCTCACTGCCGGTCGGTATAGATACCGGATCCCACGAGCCATGTATTGTCAACGGGGGTAACATAGCAGAGTTTCATGCCGGGTTTTCCCGTATCCGGGTTATAATAATCCACGTAAACAAATCCCCCGCCACTCTTTGCAGCCGCAATCTCCCATGCGGTGATCTTCACCCCGTGCGTGTCAGTGAAATTTATCCGGTTAGTGCCGATTGTTTCCGGCTGGAAAGGCATTGCAAGCGTGGTTCCGTTGTACGCATAGGCAAAGATGTACCTGCTCCCGTTGGCAAACGTGCCGTTCCGGTCATTGAAATCCCGGACCGCTTTTACCGCACCGTTTGCCTGCGCATACTGGCGGGCCTGGTTCACCCGCTCTACGAGCTGGTCCCTCTCGGTTGTATTAAAAAGTGCAGGAACTTCGGATAAGTAAATACCGGAACCCACAAACCATGTGCTGTCGACTTGACGGACATATGTGAGCTTAAGTTCATCCCGGTTATTGTCTGCGGGATTTTTCGTGACATAATAAACCCATCCTCCGCCATCCCCGGCAACTTCGATCATCCTCCTGATATTGTTAACGCCGTTTGAATCAGCGGCCCCGGCCCGGTTCGTCCCGAGCTGGTCCGGCCGGTAAGGCCATGCGAGCGTTGTCCCGTCCATCCCGTACGCAAACATGTAGAGATCGCCTTCAATGAACGTACCATTGGGGTTGTTGAACTCCAGAAGCGCCGCATCCTTCCCATTTTTTTTCGCATACGCTTCAGCCCTGTCTACTAAACGGGTGAGGTTGGCATATCGGGCATCGTTCGTCTGCACCGCCACAACCGTGACTTGAGTTGTGGCTGGTGTACCCGGTGTTATCGTTACGGAGTTTGGGGTATTTCCGGACGGTCCGGAGCATCCCGAAAACGCTACGGCAGCCGCAATGAGAAGCAGGATTACTGCAAGAGAAGAGACCTTCATAGTAATGGATTTGCCGGCAGTTCCCTATGAAGGTTGCCACCGTGGGGAAAAAGGGCGTGAGTCCGGGCTATCACAGCGGAAATTTTTTTTAAGAATTGTGATTTATGGGACAACCGGTTTTGCCTGGAAGTTGGGCCGGACTTACTCGGAAAAGTATTTTTCAATCTCACCGGAATGCATAAGATCTGTAGTAGACTTTTAGACGGACACCCGAGTTTTGGAACAGAAGTCCGGATTGAAATTCAATATCCAGAATTTTTGTGGTGTCATCATATCCTAACGAGTAAAGGATACGGGACTTGACGGGCTGTCTTTCCACAGGTGTCATCACACTCCTACACGTTCGCTGGATGGATAATGGTTTTAATAAACGGTTTGGTTGTGGGCGTTGCACCAGATTTTTTTGGAATTCCTGTATGATTATGCAAATGTGAGCTGGTGTGACGGAATCGCCCCGGCCAGCAGGAGAGGTGGGTCGGGATGATCCCTCACCATCATGGAAAGGTACCACCGGACCCACTTTTTTTCTGGAACGGGGTATGGATTCAAAACAGTATGATCGTTCTGGGGCTGTATAGGTAGTACGGTCAAATGGAAAAGAATCCCTTTTTTGGGTTCGATCATTCCGGACCGAAACTCTGGGTGACCTGCACTATGATAAACCCACTTCTCCGTCGTAGACCCTCTTTCAGTGAAAGGGTCCGGGTACCGATTCCGGCACAAATCCACCACATTCCAACACACACATTTCTAAAACCTTCAGAATGAGCCCTGAATGGAGGAATTCGGCATATTTTGGGTTCTAAAATGTACGCTAATAGACGCTATTGGAGGGCAGATCTCTTGTCTGATGTGCTCAAGTAGGTTAAAAGTGAAAGGAAGGCCTGTTTTGGGGGTCAAATCAAAGTATCTTCACGTCGGACATCGACGTGAATTTCACGCATCCATCCGGACCCATGTTCATGC
>CAYWHL010000319.1:0-2056 GCA_964457995.1 uncultured Methanoregula sp.
GTAAACAAGAGCCCGACTCCCCCCTGAAGAAAATCAACATACTGGTCATATGAAGCGTTGTAGGTGATGAAAGCTTTTTCAATGGAAGGCCACTGATTCCGGTAGTTGGCAATAAGCCGCGGGCAAATGGGGGCGCCTGCCAGCGCGGGATTCAGGTAGAGAGGATTGGCATAGAATTGCGAAAATTGCGGATCCTGTGCTGCCAGCCGAATCACTGGAAACAGAAAAAGAAGGAGCAGAAAGGAAGCAACTTTTTTGGTCATTCGGTGTTTAATAGATAGATAACCTGCTGTTTTCAGACCACAATAATACAAAAAAAAGATCGTTCTTTTTCCATATCTTTTTGATCTATTTGTGTATGCTAAAAAATAAGACTTTTTCTCTCATCATTTTCCTGGTTTTTAGTTCATCAATATTGGTCAGCGCTCACCCTTCCGGAGCCGGTACCATGCTTCCGCTGACAATCCGGAAGAGCCTTCAATGGAGGCCTGTCGAAACCGTTGAAGTTGCTCCGGGGGAGTTGGCGACCCTGCTAACATTTGACGGATCTGTCATGAATGACGCGACCGGGAGACTTCCCGTTTTTTTTCACCGGAGTCCCTTCCCCGGTTCCGACGGAGAGATCGACTATGTGCAGCTCGAATCGGCAGTTTACGAACCGCTTACACCTTCCGAGATCCTTGCTGTCGGGAATGTGATGGCAATTCCTGTCACCATAGATCCTGTGGCCACGGTTGTGACACAACGGAAAATGCCTTTTACCGAGATCATCCTGCTTCCATTCAGGAGAAATCCCGAAAACGGACTGGTTGAGAAGGTCGTTTCATTTACGCTGACCTGTTATTTCACGGATGCTAAACCGGGCATCTCCTCTCTTACCCGGGGGCCTTATGCCGAACATTCCGTGCTGGCTTCCGGAACCTGGTATAAATTTTCGGCTTCAGCCACGGGTATTTATGCCCTATCCTATGATGATCTCGCTGGCGCCGATGTGGACCTCTCTGGCATCGACCCCCGAACATTTAAAGTTTACGGCAACGGCGGCGGGATGCTCCCGGAAGCCAATAATACACCGCGGATAGATGACCTGCGGGAGCTCTCTATCCAGGTTGTAGGTGAAGAAGATGGCCAGTTCAACCAGGGGGACTACATCCTGTTTTACGGCGAGTCGCAGGATACATGGAACTACAGCACTGCCGAAGGGTTGTTCAGGCACACGAAGAACATCTACGCCGACAATACATTCTATTTTCTGACCTTCGGCGGAACATACGGCAAGCGGTTGATCAACGAATCCTCGACAACCAGTCCGCCAACCCAAACCATCACCCGGTTCAACGACTATGCCTTTTACGAAAAAGATGATATCAACCTGATCAAATCGGGGCGGGAGTGGTTTGACGTGGAATATTTTGATGTCACGCTCAAACGGAACTACTCTTTTGCCTTCCCCAACCTCGATCAAAGCTCTCCTGTATGCATCACGGCCAGGGTAGCAGCCAGGTCGACATCCGGGAGCAGTACCTTCAATGTAGCCGTCAACGGCCAGTCCCTGTTCAATATATCCATTCCTCAGGTGTCGGGAGATTTCCTCGACCCCTTTGCCAGCGAAAAGATTGCAACAGCCTGTATCCCGGTAACCAGCCCTGCCATCGATGTCCAGCTCACCTACAACAAACCCGGATCGGCGGCAATAGGATACCTGGATTACCTGGAAGTCAATGTGATGAGACAACTGAAACTCAGCGGAAGCCAACTCCTGTTCCGTTCCATCGAATCGGCAGGGAGAGATCGTGTCTCCGAATTTAACCTCACTACCCAGGGGCAGCAGGTTCAGGTGTGGGATGTGACCTGCCCCGACAGCATCCTGCAAATCCAGACCACCGGCACCGGTTCTGTTTACTCGTTCCGGCTGCCCACGGATACACTCAGGGAGTTTGTTGCCTACGACGGATCTGGGTTCCTGCGACCTGATTTTATCGGCCGCGTGGAGAACCAGGACCTGCATGGCGCCGGGATTTATGATTATGTGATGGTGGCCTATCCGGCATTTGTG
>CAYWHL010000320.1:0-2054 GCA_964457995.1 uncultured Methanoregula sp.
CCGAGAATCCGGTATGAAAGCGAAGCGGTTATTGCAATTCTGAACCGGTGTTCACGTGACTGGGAACTGGTCTGGAGTTCCGCAATTACGTATGAGGTTGCCAAAATTGTTGATCATGATAAAAAACACTACATCAGCACCTTCGCAGCAAAGACAACCACAAATATCCTTGTGGATATGGCAATAAAGGAACGGGCAGCAACCGTCATGACCCTGGGAGTGAAGGCCCTTGACGCATTGCATATCGCCTGTGCGGAACGGGCAGGTGCAGCGGTCCTGATCACGACGGATGATGCATTGAAAAACATTATGAGCCACCACAGCGATATAACTTCAATTAAAATCGTGAACCCTGCTGTATGGTATGAGGAGGTGACCGGGAATGAAAGTGAAGACACTGCATGAAATCCATGATGAAGGGATAAATGCCCTGCGCAAGACACTTGGTCCTGTTGACATGGTCCGCTTCATTCAGATGTTTGATCATGGAAAAGGGGATTATACCAAGGAGCGCAAGCAGTGGCTGAGTAACGATCTCGACCAAATATACAATGAGATTCTTGAAATGCAAAAAGCAGGCAAAACTGCTTCGGGATCAGAATAAATATCTTTTTTCAATAGAGACCGGGGAACTGGGAAATGCACGCTCATCAGATAACGATTGAAGTAAAAAATCCCGTTGAATGGCTCAATCGAGGTGTCATCAGATGAAAACAATCAGTGAAATAAGAAAAGAGGGTATCAGTGCACTCTCAAAGACACTTGGCCCTGTTGATATGGCACGATTTATCCAGAGTTATGAAATTGGTAGCGGGGACTATACAAAAGAGCGTCATCAGTGGCTGCCTGATAATCCTGATGAAGTAAAGGAAAGATTACTAAAACGGCAGAAAAAACTTAAAACGCAATAAATCCTCTCCATTTTTCTTAAAAATCTTTACGGGAGCGATCTGCCCGGAGAAAAGAGTACTTCATTGGATCCCCGAGTTTGGCCCGCAACTCTTTGGTTGTGTAGACACGTCCCTTTAAAAATATCCTCTTTTTGCCTCGGTGATGTCTTTTAGATCCTTCTCGTCCAGGCATGCGTCCGGGTTCCGGCATTTCCGCTTGATTGACTCATGCAAAAAATCACCCGCACACTCCACTCACCGCAGTCCCCGACAATGGGGGAAGTATGGTGGAACACTCAGCAGGAGGAGTCACGAAACGATCGCAGATTGCCTGCTTGTAGGCATCAGGGGTTCGTGTTCCACGGTACTCCTGACCGTTGATGATGAGCGTTGGAGATGAACTTGCCCCGTCCTTATACGAAAGTGCCTCATCCGCTCTGAGCAGTGCGAACCCTTCTTTTCCGCTGGCACAGGTCTCGATAATTTTTGAATCAATCCCAGCGGCCAAAGTGACATTTACCTGGCAGGCATCCAACAGAGCTGCATTCTGGTATTGTGGATAACACGCATCATTGAACTTTCCTAAATATTCCCAGAATTTTTCCGGGTTCTTATTGAGGATGCAGATCTGGCGTAGGTCTTCTTTTACTTCAGACATTCCATGCAATGACTGGACGGACGCACCAGTTGTCCCGGTTGAGGTTGTGAGATACCTCACACGAATATCTGCTTTAGAACCGAGCAGGGCTGCGACAGGTTTCATCACATTTCCGGCATAGGTGCCACCCGGGCAGAAGGCCATGACGTAAAGATCTACTACCGGTCGTTCTGTTTTTATTGGAGGGGCAGCGGGTTGTGCTGTAACCGTACGGCTTCCCGTTGTTCCTGTCATATCAATCCTGCTGGTAAACAGGGAAGAACAGTCACGGGTTGTAAAGATCGTCATATCCCTGCCCCCATAAGAAATCTGCATCTCGTATATTCCCCGGTTTTCAGTAATGGAGGTGAGCGAGGCAGATGTACCAGGAGAAACAAGATTGTTATTGACAAAGGTGAGGGTTTTTTCAGCACAGGTCGGTGCAGGGATAACTGTTCCCTGGCCTGGCATAGTTTGCGTAAACCCGGCTGCAAGCAGAATCACAATCACCACTGCAATACCGATGA
>CAYWHL010000321.1:0-2053 GCA_964457995.1 uncultured Methanoregula sp.
GATAATCGTCTCGGGATGCATCCGCAGATATTCCGGTACTGTCTCCACCGCATCTCCCTTCACAAGTTCGTAACGTCTCAGGTGGGACATAGGATTCAATTGCTCCTGCATAAACAGTATCTCACTCAGGTAATCCTCATAGCAGGGCGTGACGGAGTATGAACCGTCCGTGCATTTACAGAGGTCCCCATCTCTCCCGCACAGTCCCTTGAATCCCTCGAATGTGTCAAATCCAACTATTTTACGATGCCTGTTAAAAGGTTCAAAAATACCCCTTAGCGCAGACATTATAGAAAGCGTTTGCCCCCACCGGACACCGAACTCGGCAATGATACCGTGCAGATGAGTGATCTTCTTGTAAATTTCATAATAGAAAAGAATCCTCGATAAATTTTTTGATGTCAGGAAAAGCCCAAGATTAGGCAACAACTCGTCGTTCGGCAGAGGTGCGTCTTTAAGATGCTCAACAAATGTCTTCAAAATAGCCTTCTCGTCAGGACTCGACAAAATAATTGCATCATGCTTTTCGGTTTTCATATTCTTCATGCCTTTCACTTCCTTATCAATGTGATCCTTTTAACTATTTCCACCCGCAAGCAGTCCCTCTACTTTACCACCGTCAGAGCCTTCCAGGGATTTCGTGACAATTCGTCCCGCCAGTATTCGAGCATGTCCTCCAAGGTTTTTTCAAAGGGGATTTCCGGAACCCACCCTGTTTTGGCATTGAATTTTTCTGTACTCGGTATTTGCAAGGTAACATCCGATGGCCTGAAAAGTTTTTCCTCCTCCCGGATCTCAAACTTTATTTTAGAAAGGGCAAGCAGCAGATCCAGCGCCTCTCCAATGGTCATGGTCCTCTGGCCCCCGATATTATATACATCGCCGGGGTCACACATGTGTACAAGCATCCAGTAAGCCCGGACGGCATCTCTCACATCGCAAAACGTCCTTACCGATTTTAAATTGCCGACCTGAATGACAGGCTCTTTCAGTCCCTGTTCGGCAGCGGCCACCTGCTTGGCAAAAAAGGAGAGGGCAAAGACATCACCCCTTCGGGGCCCCGTGTGTGTGAACATTCTTGTTCGGATGGTTCGGATGCCGTGGGAGATCCAGTACTGCAAGGCAACCATGTCCTCACCCACCTTGCTCACCGCGTAGGGGGATGCAGGTTTCAGGGGACAGTTTTCTTTGATCGGTATATCCGCCTCGCTCACTTGCCCATATACCTCTGATGATGAACAGACATGAATGATCGGATCTGTTTTTGTAATCCGAACCGCCTCCAGCAAATTTGCCGTTCCAATCACGTTAGACCAAAGCGTCTGGATGGGAGCGTTGAAACTTGTCAGAACGTAGCTCTGCGCAGCCAGATGGAAAATGACATCGGGTCTCAGTGCTTCAAGATGCCGGATTAAGGCGCTCAAATCACAGAGATCGGCCTCCATTAAAGATATTTTGTCGTAAATGCCGGCCAAGTTCTCCCGAGGACTCCGCCACCGACATAAACCGAAAATTTTATGCCCTTCCTCATTCCGGATAATATACTCGGCAAGGTGGCTGCCAACAAAACCAGTGATCCCTGTGATTAAGATTTTCATGATAATTCAGCCTCATTTGTAGCCGTCAGATCCAGTCCGTTTTCTTTAACGAGTCAAATTATATATCATAGCCCTATAAATATTAAAATATCGAATTATCCTATTCCTATTATCCGGAATCCAAAGCTCTGAAATGCGCAGGGTCGCCTTGTCACGCCTTGGGAATTATGAGATTGATATTTAATGAATATCTGATAATATTCTGCGGCGATTCGGCGCTGAGACAGCCTGCCGTTTGAAGAAAATGCCGGGCAAGGAAGCCTCGATGAACTCATGGCCTTCCATACCCGGTTGCAGGCCTTTACCTTTATTCAATACCCGATGCCTATTTCTTATGAATCCTAAAATTTCTATCATACTGACCGCCTGGGCAAGGCCCCATAATCTTGAGGAGCAGGTAGAGCGGGTCCTCAACCAGACCATCAAGCCCCATGAGATCGTCCTCTGGTATAACA
>CAYWHL010000322.1:0-2053 GCA_964457995.1 uncultured Methanoregula sp.
AGCGAAACCCTCCCGTATGCCCAGCGGACTCTGGAAGTGTCATAATAGATGGAGTTTAAAAAGAGCATCCATCGGGAGAGTGAAATGCGTTGCTGACCATCATCCCAAAACACGATGAATGAAATCCCAAAAAATGGAGGAAATCATGAACGACGTAGCTACTCAGATTGAAACCAATACGAAAACGATGATGATTCTGTTTGATGAACGGAAAGAAATGATCCTGGAACTCATGGCAATGGTTAAAGAAATGCATGCAATTGTTGTTAAACAACAAGAAGTGATCCAAATTCTTACTGCAGAAATTATGAGATTGCGGGCAAATAAGGCAAATAATCCGGCGGGTTATCGCACCCAAAAATCTCTGAGAAAACCAATACATTCGAAACTGCGGTTTTCTCAACATGCGTCGAGACGATTAAACGCCAGGACAGATTGAACCACGCTTGAAGGAAGATGCAAGAGTCGTTGACTGGGCAATTTGTTCAACCATGTGGAAAGACTTTGTGTAACACTGGTGATACACAAGGAACTGTTGTGTACCATTTTCTCGCATTCGTGTTACACAAGAAAGCAGGATTACCAGAATTTACCAATCGTTCGAGCAGACAATTTCAGATCTGTCGAACCAATCGACACGTTTCCCGGACGTGTCGAAAAAATCAGAACATTTCGACATATCCTTATGGCTCGGAAAGTAATTTCAGAAGGGCAGGATGGATGAACACTTTCTCGCGCCCGACTTTCCGGGATTCCAGTACACCAATTTCTTCGCGATGCTGCAGATATTCGGCCGCAGTCTGCCGTTTTGCTATCCCGGCATCGACAACGAACGAGATCTTACTGTAGGGCTGGACGAAAATCATCTCGACAAGCTCTTTGGAATAGATCTTGCGGGGAAGATTTTCACGGCATAATGCGGTTGTCTCATCGAGGAGTTTACGGATTGCGAGAATGCGCTGGTATGTTCCGGCCGATGTCTCCCGGACTGCCGAGAGCATGAACATCACCCACGCCTCCCATTCCTGCTCTTCAGTGACGGCTCGCAGCAACCGGTAATAATCGCTTTTATGGTCGATGATGTAGCGGCTGAGATACAGGACCGGAATGTCAAGAAGCCCCTGTTCAACAAGATAGAGGATGTTTAGGATCCGCCCGGTCCTGCCGTTTCCGTCTTCGAACGGGTGAATAGCTTCGAACTGGTAATGGATGAGGGCCAGCCGGACCAGGGGATCGAGCGGACTCTCATCGCGGAGGTGAATAAAGGTCTCCAGCTGTTCCAGTTTCTCTATCAGAACCGTACCACCATCCGGGGGCGTATAGACAACCTCGCCCGTAGTCTTGTTCTCTATCTGTGTCCCGGGTGCCGTGCGGTAGTGCACTTCGTGATCGAGCAGGACTTCACAGATTCCCCGTAGCATACTTGTTGAAATAGACTGCGTTTTCAGCAGATCATAACCCCGGCGAAGTGCAGTCCGATAACGCAGAACCTCTTTTGTTTGTGGATCGATTACCGTCCCCGGTAGTATTGACGCCTGGTAAAGCTGATCCCCGGTTGTCACCACATTCTCGATCTCGGAACTCGCTTTTGCTTCCTGAAGTGGAATGGCATTGATAAGAATAGCCTGATTAGGAATCAGGTTCCCCGCACCTTTCAATGATGCAAGAGCCCGGTGGGCGCTGACGCATTTTTTGAGTATTGCTTTTGACTCCAAATCAATGATTGGGGGAAGAGATGGGAGATCGTTGTATGGTTTGCGTCGATCAAATTTCATAATCTGCTCCACCGACATTCATTCAGATTGCCGATATCTTTGATACCTGTTACCAGAGGTCTCAACAACACATTGTGTTTTTGCAAAATTATAGTATTCCCTTCATTTCTCATCTTCCGGACCGCCCACCCTGGAGTCCCGCTCACCATGCCGAGAGCGGGAACCATGGTGTCCGGTTGGCCGGAGGTCGGTCGAGACTGTTCATCTCCGCTGCACTCCGGCTCGCGTTGCTCTCCTCCATTCCGCTTCGCTCACAGACTCTCCCTTGCTTTTCCGGA
>CAYWHL010000323.1:0-2027 GCA_964457995.1 uncultured Methanoregula sp.
CGAAAATACTCTCAGGATTGTTAATCCAATGAGTTAACTCATGTGTTGCCTCATCAATCGATGCTGACAGATGGAATCCTGCGCCACTGGACGCTAGTAGATCTGCCTGCCAGCCTTTGTGATTTATGACTACACAGCATCCAGCTGCAAAACCGTCAAAAACCTTGTTGGCTGAGTTAGCTTCAAGCTCCGGCAACGGGATAACGGTAGAAACTGCAATATCCGCGGCAGCAAGAACAGCGCTGACGTCAGACTTCGGGATTCTTGGAAGCATTTGAAGATTAATCCCAAGACAGCCTCTTGTTATTGCGAGAGCTTTAACTCCTTCGTATTCTTGTCCATCACCAACAGTTAGAAAATATATCCTTCTATCCTCTTTGAAAGCAGCGGCTAATTCAACAATGTAGCCAACTCCATTAACTTTTCCGAACGTCCCTGCATACGCCATCAAAATAGCGTTTTCCGGAATGCCATGTGTTTTACGGAATGCCATGCCTTTTGCCTTGTCGGGGTAGAATTTATCCAGATCAGATCCGTTCGGGATAACGAAAACTCGATCGCTGGGATAGCCGTTGGCGACAACTCCGTCTCGCATCCCTGGAGATAATGCAACAATAGCGTCAGAATTTCGATAAGCAAACAATTCCAGCTTCTTTGCTGCGTATTTAAGTGCAGGGTTCCTGAGCGCCCCTATAGCGATAGGCAGTTCAGGCCAAAGATCCCTAACTTCGAATACCATAGGAACCCGCATTTTGTAACTGGCATACACTCCAGGCAGTGCGATCGTCAGGGGGGTACTCGTCGCAAAAACAATATCCACTGCGAAAGAAGCAGACATAACAGATGCCTTCCAGGCAAATTTGAGAAACGCCTGAAATCTATTCATATAATTCATATGATTCGAATATGGAATCGGCAGCCAGTAAATATTAATGCCATCGTAATCAGTTGAAAACCAGTCACTTTTATCACACTGTTCACGCCATGACGTCACCATACTTACCTCATGACCCATGGCAACCAACCTTCTTGCCATTTCATATGAACGAGTGCTGCCGGACATTGCCGGGGTATTAAAATATTGATGCAAATATAAAATTCTCATAGGGTCTGGATGTACTGTCGTACAGAGACTTTAGAATATTCAAAAATGTAGTGAGGGAACAGTGGTGATGCTGATTTTGCATCATGTGAATAACAATAAGTCTGATCACATTTGTACAATATTAAACCTCTCCCCTGATCGTTCTTTTGGCCCCCAACAGCCATCTCCATGGATAATACAATGATAAAAAGGAAAGAATACGCAGAGGAAGTCTGGGGCGTTCGATGCCTTCTTTTGTTAGTACCCAGTCGGCCTCCCGTAAAGTCATCATATTTGCACCCCCCCCGGCAAGCATCGTGTTTTCCCTCAATTCAGGACCGCCGACACGATTCTTCTCGGGAAATTTTGAGTGAGAGTAGTCATGATTCTGGTGGATGACCGTAATCGCTTCGGTAGCGTCGATTACCGGTATTTTTCTCATACGAACAGCATAGACAAGCCAGCTATCCCAGCCGGGTCTTCCAACCGAAAAATCAGGCATATTCACTGTGTTTTTAGGAAAGATGAAATAATCTATTCCCGCATACCCATGTAATTTCCCCTCCCCTGTGATCCTATCGAGCAATTTAATGGTCCACTCACTGTCCTCAAAGTCAACATTTTCCCTTACATCAAGATCCCATCGTCTGCCGCATATCAAAAAAGACGCTTCATGAAACCTCTGAACCGCTTCGATCAAATCCTGAAAAAAAATAACATCAGCATTGGCATACATTAAGATATCGTTCTTAGCTGATTTCTGAGCTGCAGCAAATGCCGAGCTCAATAGTGGTGTCCCGAATTCATTTTTAAGGATGGACGGTACATGCGTGACGGATAATTCTCTCGCAGTTTCAGCCACGCCTTCATCATCCCCGAAAAGAATGATCTCGCAGCGAGGATTCAGTTGAAGCCAGCTTTTAATGGCATTTCTCTGAATAAC
>CAYWHL010000324.1:0-2006 GCA_964457995.1 uncultured Methanoregula sp.
TCTCTTTGTCCCGGTTCCAGTCCTTGCCATACGGAGGATTGGCGAGAAGATAGTCAAACCGTTTGTCTGCGTGTTTGTCTTCAGCAAGAGTGCTGCCGAATAAAATATTCTCGGCATCACGTCCATCGGCACTCTTCATGTACAAATCGGATTTGCAGATCGCAAACGTCTCCGGGTTTACTTCCTGACCGAACAAGTGAGCTTCAGCATTCTCATTGATCTCGTGAATCCGTTCCTTTGCCGTTGTCAGCATTCCCCCGGACCCACAACAGGGATCATAAACCGTCCGGATAATGTGGTTCTTGCTCAACGCTTCAATATCCTGAGCAAGCTGGAGATTCACCATCATCTGGATAACTTCGCGGGGGGTGAAGTGTTCACCGGGATTCTCGTTGAGAGCTTCATTGAATTTCCGGATCAGCTCTTCAAAGACGTATCCCATATCGTGATTGGAAACTTTTTCCGGGTGAAGATCAATATTCTTGAATTTTTCAACAACGAGAAAGAGAAGTCCGGCTTCGTCCAGTTTGTCGATCGTATTGTTGAAATCAAATTTCTCAATGACTTCCCGCATATTATCCGAGAATCCATTTATGAAATTTTTCAGGTTAGCAGCAAGATTTGGCGAGTCTCCCAGAAGTTTATCAAAATTATAGAGGGAGGTATTGTAGAATGCATAACCAGATGCGGCCTGGAGTTGTGGGGCGAGGTTCTCCAGTTTTCCTTTAAGCCGGGCGTTTGTTTCGAGGACATGATCTTTTGTGGGTTCCAGCACACAATCGAGTCTTCGTAATACAGTTAATGGTAAAATGACATCCTGATATTTGCCCCGCTTGAATGTATCGCGGATGAGATCTGCTACAGACCAGATGAAACTGACACTCTCGCTATGGTTGCTCATTGAAACCTCACTTTCAGAAACGACATATGATGTACTCAACGATAAAGGACAGTATTTGAATTTCTCATATTATCACAAAAGTACATACAAAAACACAAGTTAACTCCTCCCCCAAAAACCCCTGATCCGGGCATTTTGCGGGCTTTGTTTTCTGTATCTCTCCAAAATGGGCTCCGATTATGTGAAAATGACCCCCTGTTTGATCGAAAACTCCTGGATTATTTGCATGAACAGGGGGTCCGGAGTACGTCAGACAACGCCAGGACCCTTGTAGTTTCCCTGCACTAAAAGATACACTATTCTGAGCCCAATGCGGGCTCCGATTGACATTTTTCTTATCCAGTTTTTGGGTTTTTGAGAAGGGGTGTCAACATCAAGAAAAAATATCGATTAAAAGGCTTGTTTTCAAAAAAGAAGCGTTTTAAACCGAATAAAACCTGTTGAAATAGCGGGCTTCTGCGGGTCACTTTTTTTGACACATATTTCAGGTGGTTTTTAGAGAGAAACGACCTGCAAATGCCCTTGGCGGCTGTCTATTGCGATCACGTCGGAGAATTCTGGTTTTTAGGAGGATTTTTCCGGTTTTTGAGGGGGTGGAAATAATTCGTGTTGGCGGGGGAGTGCGTGTAAAAAAATTTCCAAAAAGATTTTACCGGTTTTTGTCGCATGCCCGTAATTTTTTCCCGGAATTTTTTGTGAGCCGCCAAAACATTTTGGAATTATTTTAAAAAACTCGCAAACGCAAAAAAAAATCCCCTACATTTTTTTTCAGAGATTTTTTTAGCGGGCCTTTTTTCGGTTGGCATTGACAGTTCCTACACCGGACAATATTTTGTGTCAGCGCTGCTCAGTCAGAGGATCGCAAGAGCAGGCTGGATCAACCCTATCCTTTTTATCCGACAACTGCGTCAGAATGATCCCCTTATGACCGATCAGCGCCAATCCTGTTGCCAATGATTCTCGTGGACTGGCAACTCCTTGATCGCATAGAACGGGGCTTTATCAAAATCGATCCGTACGATCCTGCACTCGTGCAGCCCAACTCTGTCGATATCCGGCTCGGCAACCATTTTGTCTGGTATAAGCCGGGCACAGCAGTGATTGA
>CAYWHL010000325.1:0-2002 GCA_964457995.1 uncultured Methanoregula sp.
ACAGATGGTAAGTCATGGTTATCATAGGTTGCGATATCCGGACAAACCTAACCGTGTGGATCAGGCATACTCAGCTGCCGGTGAAAAACAATAAATTCGGTGCAATTGGTTGCAAAAAACGGCGGTTTTGAACCGTAATCAGTCTCATTGAATTTTAAACATCGAGGTATTATGCAAACATCAGCGAGTTAGAAACTGCTTTATCCTATTTCTTTAATTGGAACAAGTCCCGCCTTAATTGTCTTGTGCAAATGCTTCGATAGTGTAAAATTGCCAATTTTTCCCAGCCAAAAAGTTCACAAAAATTTGTCCAGGTTTTTCAGAACTTTTCTCAGCGCAAACAAAATCATAGCAAAGGAGGTTAAATCACTATTTTTTAGAGTGTTTTTTAGAGATGATTATTAAGCGTTTGCTATGATAAAATCATAAGATAAAGCAGCGCAATCGGTTACCATATGGATTTTTTTGTGAATTTAATCTCTAAATCGAGAATATTCATAAATTTCTTTATCGCCAAGATGCTAATTACTATTATTTTTATTTTCTATGGATCGATGTGCCCCCTTTTTGCCGATCAGGAAAAGACTGCTTATCAGGTAGAATATCTATATCCAGTTGATGATGACACTGTAATCCCCCTGCCATTTATTACGCTGCGAGGAAAGTTAATTCGTCACACGTTTCCAGGGGTTCCTAATTACGAGAGTATCGAGGATGGGGATTATCCCGAAACGCGCTGGGTTCTGGAGATAGGAAAAGCTGAAATTCGACAATTACTCGCTTCCAGGTATGTTTCTAACGAAATGTACGAGTCTTATCAAGAAGGCTGGGTTCAGCTTATTCCCGCTGGCACCGAACAAAGCCCTCAGCATTTTTTGAATAAACAAGTTATTGTGAAAGGGTATTTAGGAACCCTCGCATCTCACATTCACACCCCAGCAACCATTGAAGCTAAGGAAATATATGACGACACACAAAAAATGGATTAGAGTAGGGGAAGGGGCGGACAATTCGGTTATTTACTACGACGAGAACGGAAACAAGTTGACTCGTTTCTGGAAGGCTTACGAAGGTCAACCAGCTGATCAGGCTGGTACTAGATCATGGAGAAATAATAATCCAGGAAATCATTCAATGGGTCCCTTTGCCAGAAAAAATGGTGCTATCGGTGCAGCTGGGAAAATACCTAATAAAAAAAATCTAGATCTTAAATTTGCGGTTTACCCCGACTATGAAACAGGAAGAAAAGCACAGGCGCTTAGGTTAAAAGAAGGGAGAATGTATATCGACTCTACACTCAATGAATTTCTCCGGACATACACAGGAGTCGAGAAGAGAGCGCCAGACACCGAAGAAGTGATTAATTACAGGAAGTCTATAAAATTTTTTACAAAATTTGACATGGATCGCACTATTCGCTCCTTGAATGATGAAGAATATGAAAAACTGCTTGACGCTATGAAGAAACATGAAGGGTGGAGAGAGGGACGTGAAGAGTATATTGAAGTCAAAAAGATTTCAGGAGTCCATCTCAACAAAAAACATGTTGTTTTCGAATTTTTGGTTGGAAATTCAAGCGGTAGTGAATGGATTTCTAAAAAAGATGCTATAGTCCTTGCTCAGACAGGAGTATTGTATGCTACCGTTGTTCATGCAAAAAGTGGGGACTACTTAAGACCAAAATTCCATCAAGAATCTTTTAGAAATGTGGTGTGTTGAAAATGTGAATGTTCACCTCCCTCCTTTGCCGGGAGATAAAAAAAATGGTTGTGTCAAAAATTTTTTCTATTATTTGAAAATGGTAAGGATAAAAAAATGGAAATAACTACTATTAAAGATCCGATAGTTGTAGAGGCTAGGGGCTGATCGTTACCCACAAGTCGCATGTATAGATCCCCACAGCATATCTTGGAATCGCGTATGTAAGCGGGAAATGAAAGCATCTATGAAAACGAATCTTATGAATCATACATAAAAAGAAAACGTCTTGCAGAAGATCCTG
>CAYWHL010000326.1:0-1959 GCA_964457995.1 uncultured Methanoregula sp.
ACCGTAAACAAAGACAGAATCCAGATCATCGTATCCGATGATGGTCTGATGAGAGGACGGTTATTTGAGTTGATTCTCGGTGGTTCGATCTCATGAGCAAGTTCGATCCGGGTAATTACCCTGAGAATCCCATGCATCAGGACAGCGAAATACAAAAGGCACATCAAAGCTTCAATACGCTCCACCTTCTCAAGGAAGATAGTTGCTGCAACCAGCGGATCCTTAAGAAGAGTAAAATTGCGTTCTACCTTGCTTTGCGATTTATATTGGACCAGGATTTCTTTGCTTGATTTCTTATCCTGATGAATATTGGTAAGCAGGATAAAAGATACCGACTTGTTCGTCTCCTCTTGAATCCGGTCATGCTGAAAAGAGATACCAGTATAATCAATCCGCCACTGGGTGACAATATTCGGTATTTTCTGCGTCTTACCGGGACGACCTCTGGGTTGTTTTGTCGTCACTTCTGATTCAACAGAGAGAACCGGGAGGACAAGACCATTGGAATGTGTTTTCATGAATGCGGCCATTTCCCGGACTGCATCAGGTTCACAGACAAACCGCTTTTTCGTGATTTTTTTCAGTTCGGTGAACAACACATCTTTTTCAGCCGTAATCTTTTCCTCAACCTTTGCCGATTTACCACATTTTCGGATGACATGTGCATAGCAGGCCATTCCAAACACGTCCACGGGTATGCACATTGCATCATAGTAGGGAGAATCTGGCCCGGGTGTGCTCTCACAACACTGGCCAAGATGCAGCCATTCATCTTTTGTGAATGCCAGATTACGCATCCGTTCAGCGAGTTTCTTGTGAAAATTCTCAGGTATTCGTGAAATGAATGGAATCGACTCATCCCCGGCCATAAGTACGCGAAGATTAGGCTCGTTGAGCAGTTTTGAGTCCGCAATATACACATACTGCTTGAACTGGGGGCCATAGAACTCCTGAAGGATCTGCAGTTGCTGGCGGTTATAATCGCAGTCTGCGGTATTGCCATCAAGTGTCCGACAGAATTTCACCAGGCCATCGCCATCAGTGACCATCCCGGTCATGATCTGCTTCAAATCTTTTCTCTTGTCTTTACTGTACCCGTAGTTGATCAAAAGTGGGGGAGGCGGAGCACCTGCCTCAGTTCGGTAATCACCATATAGGATGTGTGAGGTGGTATCGGAATGAAGAACGTAGTTCTCTGGAAGATTGAACTTCAGCCGGACTGTCAGAGCAAGTGATGAGAAGAGGGTTGCACAGCCACTGGCGTGGATGCGGTCGAGTAATCGACCAAACTGGTCGTCATTTAATTCAGCGGGATCAATGGGTTCTCCCACGAGCAGTTCAAGGTCGATTTCGGCATAGGCCTCGTGAATCCGGGAAAGTGGAACCTTTCCATGAGATGAGAGAAAAGGCAACAAGACGAGTAACTGGGCAAGGACACCAGGGCTGTATTTCCACTGGTTTTTATCCCAGGTCAGGTATGTATTGATGTATTCAATAAAGTGAAGGCGGTTCAAATAAGTCGCAATAACCAGCAGTTGTAAGGGTGTGCGATAGTCCTTGTTTTCTCTCTGGGATGAATGGGAGACTACACGATTGAAATCTTGTTTAATCGCTTGTAGTCGACGCAATGGTGCAGTGCTGCGCTTCTTTACCATACTGCATTGTTAATATTGTATTCTAAGATTTATAGTTAAGCTAAGGAAGGGTACATTAAATCCCGGCATTTTCTTCTGAAGGGTGCGGAATGGGCAGGATACATATAATTCAGAACAATTTAATATTCAGCAATTAATGATGAGAGTAGAATGCTCAGCAATCAGACTGTTGATGTCAGCGATGAGGCGGTTTTATTAAAATATAACAAGAAATACGGCTCTGAATTCATCTTTGATATCGATCCTCGCGATGAGATGTATAAGTACGGACTGGCTCACGCGGGAGAAGAAAACGCAGTTCCCG
>CAYWHL010000327.1:0-1936 GCA_964457995.1 uncultured Methanoregula sp.
GACCGTTGTTGGGCTCTCGCTGTTGCCAATGAGTCGAATACTTTCCAGTCGTGCGGTGAATGTTGACCCGTCACCCTTTATGAGCACGAGGGTGGTATCAAGTTTCTTTTCATTCTTCAGCACACTCGCAAAATACCGGTTCCACCCGAAATGATCCTGTGGGGTAACGAATTTTTGGAACCGTGCCTTTACCAGTTTACTCCGCTCTACTCCAAGGAGTGTTGCACCGGTGAGGTTCACTTCTGTAATCAGTTCCTTGTCAGTGAGCGTGAGATAGCCAACCGGTGCAAAATCATAGAGGTCAAGGTACTTGTCCCGCGACTCTTCGAGCGCGAGATGCGCTGTCCTGAGTTCCTCTGCCTGCGTTTCAAGTTCGATCCGGTGGACCTGGAGTTCGTGGATGAGTTTTTCAGGAGTCTGCCCCTTCAAGTCAGAAGAACTCTTTTTGGAGCGTGCGATCTTCTCCTCAGCGTCAGCCCGCATCGAACGGGTGCTGCCCAAGGTGTCTGTGTTCTTATCTTCCGGCTTCTTCTTTCGCGCAGCCATCATGCACCATTCCTATCCATATGGAAGGGGCTGTGTACCGTTCCCGGAATACCGGACGGTACAATATTTTCTATCAAAAAATAGAATGTCCTGACTTGACTTGACTTGACTTGACCTGACCTGACCTGACCTGACCTGACCTGACCTGACCTGTTTGTGTCCAGGATTTTTTCTGACAGTGGGGTCGTCTGATTTTTCATTGTCTCACACCTTTTGAATATTTTATGCGGGCATTGGCAGTTTGTGTATCCTGTGTGCAATTATTCCAGCAAACGGTACCAACATATTTTTTTATGCGCTCATTATCACAGGGGTGAACACTTGCTGAAATGTCACGTAGCATTGCAGATTTTTTCCGGGATCCCGTTTTTATTTCATCATGGGGGTCGGTATATGATGAATAGGGGGTGAATTGTCTTAATGATTATGGCAGGGGGGCAAAAAGATAATTTTTTCCAGGAATTGTGGGATTCCTCGAGACTTTTTTTTGGATAGGCAGAATTATATTACCTTTAAACAGAATCAATATTAATTGGAATCTGATATGAGTCCCGCTGTTACGGTTAATACAGTTCTTGAGGAGATTGATCAGCTCGATATAGATGACCGCAAATATATCCATCATATACTATCGTCCAGGCTCATTGAAACCGAACGTTTACGGATCGCGAAACGAGCCCGGGAAGCGGAGAATAATTATTCCCAGGGTCACGTGCGATCTGGCTCCGTTAACGATCTTTTCGGCGAACTTAAATGATTGAACTGGTATGGGATGATAAATTCCGGCGGATTTTTAAAAAATGGAGTGAACAGCATCCCGACCTTGTTCCTTTGTTCCGTGAGAGAATTGAACTTTTTATTTCGGATTCATTTCATCCCTCTCTCCGTGTACATTCATTGAGCGGGGTGCTGCAGGGATTATGGGCGATGAGGATAAATTATGACCATCGTCTCATTTTCAAGTTCATAGATGAGGGGCATACGATTGTGTTACTTATCGATATCGGAACGCACGACAAGGTTTATTGAAGAAACATACCGGTTGTTTCTTTTTTCGTTCCTGAATTCCTCCATGTAAAAGCTAAAACACAGGGTGTCCCTTATCATTTTTCACTTTCAGGGCAACGCATAGATTCAGGACAGCACATCTCCCCTCTTTGCCATAGCGAGTCAGAATTCAGTCGGCCCTCTGGGTAATCCGCCACGCCCCTTTTGGTACCATCATCTCGAACCGTGCTCCTTTACCTGGCTCGCCGGTTTCCCGGAGGGTGATGCCGGTGATGGAAAGAATTTCCCGGGAAAGGGCTAACCCAAGCCCGGTATTCTTCCCAAATCCCCGCTCGAAGATCTTCTCCTTCTCTTCAGCAATGACACCGTCGCCATCATCTTC
>CAYWHL010000328.1:0-1927 GCA_964457995.1 uncultured Methanoregula sp.
CTAATACCCCGTGTCATTTCTGCCCGCCCCATTCACTCCTTCTTTTGTTGCACATTGGCAATCCGCCACGCCCCTTTTGGCACCGTCATCTCAAACCGGGCTCCCTTGCCGGGTTCGCCTGTCTCGGTAATCGCAATGCCGGTAATATCAAGAATTTCCCGCACAAAAATAAGACTCAGCATCGAGACGCGGGTACCCTCGCTGCGCAAAAAGATCTCCTCCTTCTTATCATGAGGGATGCCTATGCCGTCATCTTCAAAGAAAATCGTAACCCCATCAGGAGTTGAAGTATGCGAGACCCGGATACGGGTGACATGGTTCCCGTGCTTCAACGAGTTCTCAAAGAGACGCTGGCACACCTTTTCGAGCAGGGGATCGGCAAAGATCTCAAGGTTTTCTGTTTCAAGGCTGTGCTGGATATTTCCAATCGAGATATGGGAGATTCCTAACAGAAACGCCATCTTCACATTCTGCCATGCCGGAGGTTTTGAGCCCATGTCCTGGTAATCTTTTGAATATTCAATGGTCTCGTGGATTGACTGGATAGCCCTGACACCTTTTTGTACAGTCTCGATAACGCGATCCTGCCCGGCCAGCTGATGTTTTGCCAGCTCGAGGTAACTGCTGAGGACAAAGATCTGGTTAGCTAAGTTTTTTCGTGTAAGCTGGGAGATCACGTTGAGTTTCTGGTTGACCCGCATGAGAGCGTCTTCTGCCCGTTTGCGTTCGGTAACATCCCGGGCTGACGCAAAGATGCCACTGACATTGCCTGCCTCATCGCGGTATACCGTAGCATTATACAACACGGGAGTGATATGACCATCGCGGTTTCGGATGCTCAATGGGTAATCGCGGATAGTTCCGTCATTGAATACCCGTTGATATCCCTCCTTTGCCTTTGCCGGTTCGGTGAAATAGTTTGTGAAATCGGTGCCGATGAGCTCTTCTTTTGAGTACCCGGTTACTTTTTCTGTCGAGATATTTACATCAGCAATCTTGCCCTCAGGATTAATCGTAACGAACGGGTCTAAGCTTGCTTCGAGCAGGTTGCGGTTGTAAGCGCTGAGAGTCCGCAGTGCCCTTTCCTGCCGGGTCAGTTCATCAAGATTTTGTTGCAATTCTTCTTGTGAAGCAGTTAGTTCCTCATAGGTTGCATGAAGTTCTTCGGCATTTTTGCGCAGCGTCTCATCAGCCACTTTGCGCTCGGTGATATCTTCTGCCAGTGAGAGCATGTAGGCATTATTACCTGTCTCAAGCACCTTTGCAGAAAATAAAATATTTCTGAATTCACCCCGTTTTATCCGGAACGTGACTTCTTTTTTATGCACAAATCCCTGTGTATTCACTACCCCTGCAAACGAATCCCGGTCTTCCGGGTACACCCAAAAATTCAGGTCGCGGGTAGTTTTACCGGTTATCTCCTGCCGTAAATACCCTGACCAGTTTTCAAATGCCTGGTTAATATCCAGAATTTTACCGGTCTGAATCTCTGTTATGGCAATGGGATCCGGACTTGCCTGAAAAGCGGCAGCAAACTTTCTTTCTGAAAACAGGAGTTGGTCTTCTGCCCGTTTGCGCCCGGTGATGTCAATTCCGATTGCAATAGAACGGGCTTCCTGTTCGGAGGTTACCGGGAAACTCCGGGTGTTCCACGAGATAACCTTCTCGTCCCCGCTTTTTGTCCGTATTGTGGTCTCAAGGTTTTCAAAGAAGCTGTCCTCTAGAAGGATCCTCTCGATCTGTTTTGATATTGCTGCGCGGTAATCCTTGTCCGGGTAGAGAAGTTTCCAGATCTTATCAGAACCTGTCACCTCCGCAGCGGAATACCCGCTGATCCGCTCAGCTGCGTTATTCCAGAGAAGGACACTGCCCCTGCGGTCCAGAAGCATCAGCCAGACATTGGCGTTCATTAAGGAGCTTTCTTGTA
>CAYWHL010000329.1:0-1912 GCA_964457995.1 uncultured Methanoregula sp.
AGTATGGCGGACTGGGCCGCGTTTCTGGATCGCTTTCTGGAATTATCCGATTATCCCATCCTGAACGACAAAGGCAAGGTGAGCGCGCTTGAAGCCAGGTTGAAGGCGGCCCAGGAATATGAAAACTATCGTTTGGTTCAGGATCAAACCTACCTGTCCGATTTTGATAAACAGGTCAAACACCTGACTTCGGGGAAAGATAAGCATGCCTGAAGGAACGGGGTGAACTCCCCCTTCGTTCATGTCATCACGAGGAGTACAAAGTACGACGTGGTGATCTCCTTCGTACATAGACTTAGCATCGTCGCAGGCAATCTCCCTTACCCTTTAAGGGGCTAATGACTCTCCAGTGAAGAGTCATTAGGTCTTTTTTCCCCTGGGGATGGGGTTGTGTTTTTCCAACCCAACGATCTTAACCAAAAAAATCCCCAATAAATTCTTTATATTCTTTTGTTTCAACTCTTAAGATACAGGTCTTAGGTTGCGTCCTCAACAGGTGCGCCAGGGGCAGTGCTCTTGACCGCCTTGATCCCATTATCTCGCCCTTGTTCAGTCTTGTAAGTCTCACTTTTCCCAATTACCTCATTATTTCCAGCTACTAGGTTGAAGTAAAACTCACCATTGGTTGCAGTTTTCTTCTTATACTGTTCATCCTTGACCGCATTCTTTTTCACAGAATCAATCCCGTTCATACAGCCTGATTTGGAGGTATACCCCTCGCTGGCGAGAATAGGTTCCCCGTTGCCTGCGGTTAATCTGAAGTAAAACTGCTCGTTTTTCCCGCTAAAAATCTTAAATTTTGGATTTGGCATGTGTTTTTCCTTTCAAAGTCTTTCTTTTAGTATACATGCAGTAGTGAATAAAAACCGTGGCAATCGAGTCCGAACTTTTCCCATGAGGGCTTATACCTTTCCGGTGGATAGGTATAAGGTCCTTTTCCGAAGACTCCTTGGGAGAGGAGTCGGGGACACCTGAAAATCAGCGCCATCCAGGCGTATGATTGGAAGGTGCTCATACCCTCCTTACTCCCCGCTCTCAAGTTGCTTTCCGAAAACACCTTATGAAAGGTGTTTGAGGGCACCTGGCTGTCTGTGCCATCCAGGCGTATGATTGGAAGGTGCTCATACCCTCCCTGCTCCCCATTTCCTGACTCCTTTGGTGTCTCTTCCTGCGAAGCGAGTGCACCCGCTATTTCTTTTTATAAGAAAAATAAAGCGACACTGCCAGGCCGATGCCGGCCGCCTTCCAGCCACTGTGTGTTGGTTTATTCGTAAATGATCACATAGCTTTTATGGTACATTAAACAGAAAAAGAGGAAAGCATAAATGCTTGAAATCCCAGAAGCCGAAACGCTGGCATCCCAGATCAATTCAGCTGTCAAAGGAAAAGAGATTGCGGCCGTGGAAGCGGCGCACTCTCCCCACAAATTCGCCTGGTTTCAGGGAGATCCTGCTGGATACCCCCGCCTTTTAGTTGGTAAGTCGATTACCGGTGCGCGGCCGGTAGGGGGGATGGTTGAGATTTCAGCGGATGATGTTAAAATCGTGCTGTCTGATGGTGCCAACCTCGCCTTTCATTTGTCGGATGAATCAATGCCGAAAAAACATCAGCTTCTCATTCAATTCAAAGATACTTCCTCGCTGACCGTATCGATACAAATGTATGGCGGCATTCTGGCATTCAGAAAGGGAGATGAGGATAATCCCTACTACCTCACAGCCGTGGGAAAACCATCTCCGCTTTCAGAGGATTTTGATCACGCATATTTTGAGGGGTTGCTATCCCCGCAGGAGATGGCAAAACTGAGTGCGAAAGCATTCCTTGCCACCGAACAGCGCATCCCCGGCCTTGGCAACGGAACCTTGCGGGATATTCTCTACAATGCACACATCCATCCCAAAAGGAAAGTGGC
>CAYWHL010000330.1:0-1905 GCA_964457995.1 uncultured Methanoregula sp.
TCAGGCATTACCTTAAAGGTCATATACGCAGGGATTTATAAGTACTGTAAATGCGTATTCTCATTTTTGATCCGTTCCACGGCGCTGCAGGCGATATGATCACAGCCGCACTGCTGGACTGCGGGGCTGACCGTAATCTCGTCCTGCGAGCAATGCAGGCCGTAGTTACAGAGCCGGGAATAACGGAGGTGACCCGGGCTGGCATCCGTGCAGTGAAGGTGGATACTCATGCTACTCCCGCCCACCGCACATGTTCTGAGGTGATGACGCGGATCGGTGATGCGGCCTCCCATGTACCACCGGAAGCGCTCGCGAAGGCAAAACGGATCTTTAAGCGAATCAACGATGCTGAGGAGCAGGTCCATGGAGTCCACGTTCACTTCCATGAAGTGGGCGCGGATGATGCAATTGCTGATGTAATCGGCGCCTGTACGGCCCTTTATTCTCTCGGTGTTGATGGCGTTGCAGTTATGCCTGTAACCATCGGTCTGGGGTTCGCGACAGGTTCTCATGGCACATTCCCTGTACCTGCGCCGGCAACTGCTGCAATTCTCAGCCGATCCGGCCTTTTGACCCGGCAGGGAAACGAAGAGGGTGAACTCTGCACCCCAACCGGGGCTGCACTCCTTGCAGAGTTCTCCACGATTCCCACAAGCGCACTCGGAATATATGCCATAAAGGCAGTCGGCTATGGAGCCGGCGCCCGTGATCCTAAGGGTACACCAAATGTAATCCGGGCAATGATAGTCGAAACGCTTGACGATACAGGCGCGCTTTCCGAAGATTCGGTGGATATACTCGAGACCAATGTTGACGATGCCAGTGGCGAAGTCATCGCCCACGTTATCATGCGGTGCATGAAAAAAGGTGCACGGGACGCGAGTGTAATACCGATCATTATGAAAAAGGGAAGACCCGGCTTTCTCATCCGGGTTATCTGCAGCAGCGATAAGAGCGTAGAACTCGCGGGACTGCTGGTATTGGATCTGGGTACGCTTGGCATTCGCTGTATTCCTGCGGTTCACCGGTTTATTGCAAAACGGACAATAGAAAATATAGATGTTGAAATTGCAGGAACCCATCGCACCATGCCTGTCAAGTTTGCATGGATGCAAGACGAAGTGTATTTGATCAAAGCAGAATTTGACCATGCCCGTGATTGGGCGACGGAGCTTGGTGTACCGGTGCGTGATGTCCTGCGTTCCATTGAAAATGCCGGCAGGAAATCAAAGATTTCCGGGGGGAAGGATCAGGTGACCGATGAAGACTGACCGGAGGAATAGCGGCAATGCGACACTGGACCGGCTCCTTGGTAGCGGACTTGAAGTTCGGACAATTACCCAGTTCTATGGAGAGCCGGCGAGTGGCAAGAGTACATTATGCATGATTGCTGCTGTTTCCTGCCTTCGGGCTGGTCATCCTGTTGTGTTCATCGATTCTGAGGGGTTTTCCATTGAGCGGTTCCGGCAGATTGCAGGCACGGATACAGAAAAAATTGCCGAAAGGCTCTTTTTATTCGAACCTATTGACTTCGAACACCAGGGTGCAATGATCGTGGAGGCCGAAAAGGTTCTAAAGACGCAGAAACCGGGATTGCTGATCATGGATTCAGCGACAGCATTATACCGGACTGAACTTGAGAAGGGCAGGGATTCCATCCAGATGCTCACAAAGCAGATGATCCAGTTACTGGGCTTTTCCAAACGATACGAAATGCCGGTGATCATCACCAACCAGGTTTACATGGATACCCTGAAAAACACCTATTTCGGCCTTGGGGGTACTGCGCTGGAGCATCTCTCCAAAGTCATCATCCGGCTCGAAAAGATTGACAGCCATGGGTTCCGCAGGGCACGGCTCGTCAAACACCGTTCACAACCTGAAGGGGCATACTTCGACTTTGAG
>CAYWHL010000331.1:0-1902 GCA_964457995.1 uncultured Methanoregula sp.
TCACGTTATTTACAGTCAAAAGAACGGTCATGGGAAGATATCCAAAAGGAGAAAAAAAGCCATGGCGTGGATTAGTGTGCACCAGCAGATTAGAGAACACCGTAAAATCCGGCAATTATACAGAACATTAGGCATTAACCGAGCGGAAGTAGTCGGGACTTTAATTTTAATCTGGACCTGGGCAATCGACAACTGCGACCATGAAGGGAAGTTGCTATCCTGCACTGTTTCAGATATCGCAGAGGCGGCTTATTGGAAAAAGAAGCCTGAAATTCTTTATAATGCGTTGGTGTCTACCGGCTGGATAGATGAAATAGATGGCGTTATGTACCTGCATGATTGGGCGGATTTCAATAAGCCTTTTTATGATTACATTGCCCGTAAGGAGAAGGACAGGCTAAGAAAATCCGCGGATTATCCACGGAAATTCCACGGAAATTCCACGGAAAAAAAAGAAGAATTCCATGTGTCACCTTCACCTTCACCTTCACCTTCACCTTCACCTTCACCTGATAAGACAAAAAACCAAGAAAAACTATTGTCGGATTCTTTGTTTGAAGAGCTCTGGGAGTTGTACCCCAGGAAAGAGGGGAAGGGTAGCGTTAGTCAGAAACAAAAGGGCGTCTTGTATTCCCTGGGCCGGGAACAGATGGTAAGATGTGTGGAGCGGTACAAAAAAGCCAAGGCCGGAACGGAGCAAAAGTTTATCAAGATGGGCAGCACGTTCTTCAATTCGGGGTATTTGGATTACCTGGGCCCGGAAGATCCTCAAGAGATAGCCAATGCCGAACTCAAGGCGCGTATCGATAAGGAGATCAAGGAGAAGGGCTTTTACGAGCCACCAATCAATATCATCCAGAGAGGCGGGACATAGTATGGCAGTCGCGAAAGAACTCAAGGCGCAAAAGAACTGGATCGTATGGAAAGACCATAAGCGTCCATATTCCGCGGTTACGCGAAAGCCGACGGAATGGGAGAAGCCGGAGAACTGGACGACTTTCTCCGAGGCGTTGCGGGTCTGTCGTGCAGAGAAGTTTACGGGAATCGGGTTTGTGTTCCAGCACCCGTATGTCGGGATTGATCTTGACTCGTGCATCGAAGATGATGGGATGATGAACTCATTCGCGCGGGAGATCACGAATACCATGGACACCTTCACGGAGTATTCCCGGTCCGGGCGGGGGCTGCATCTATATTGCAAGGCGACGGAGGCGATCAAGCCGCTAAAGACAAGTACCATCGAGATATATCCTGCGGGTCGATTCTTCATCGTGACGGGCAAGGAACTGGACGTCAACCAGATGGAGGTCACGGACCAGACGGAAAACATCAAGCTGCTGATTGAAAAATACGGGGCGTTGACAAAGAATACGAACAATGCCGCCGTGGTTACCTATTTTGCGGAGGGCGAGCGCAATAACCGGATGGCATCGGAGATCGGGCGGATGTTTAACTTCTGGGATCGGGACACCGTGCATACGATGGCGCACACGCTGAACCGGAGCATCTGCCGGCCTCCCCTGGAAGACCGGGAAGTCAACGCCATTATCGAGAGCATCGGCAAGCGCGAGATCAAGCGGGTATTTCTCCCGGAGGCAATGAAGCAACAGGACTGGTCGCATATCGAGGGCAAGCGGGATCTGGCGGTGGTGCCGTACAAAGGCATTGCTAAACCGCGAGGAAAGTATATCCCGACAGGAATCACCCCCTTGGATTATGCCATCAACGATCTCGCCCCGGGGTGCGTGACGTTATTGACAGGGCGCATGAATTCCGGGAAATCCGTGCTGATCAAGCAGATAATCGCCAACGCCATAGACCTGAATAATAAGGTGTTTTCGATCGCGGGGGAGGGCGATCAGGAATTTGCGCTCAATATGTTATATCAATGTATCATCGGCC
>CAYWHL010000332.1:0-1891 GCA_964457995.1 uncultured Methanoregula sp.
GAACGATCAGCAGTGCAGAGGAGAAAGCCTTGCAGTACCAGCGATCGCTTACCGATGTTACCAGCAGGGTAGACACATCGCTTTCAAACAAGTACATTGTGGATGGTAGAGATCATATCGTACCCCTGCTTCTCGTGACAATTGTCTTGTTTGCCATCACAGTGATCTTCACATTGGTCGCACCCATGCAGTCCTATATCCTGATCCCGGCAGTCATACTCTGGGCAATTGTGCTTGTACAGGTTGTTATGGCAATTATCACTCCCTCAACATTGTTCGGGCACTGGAAGGATGACCGGTATAAGGAAAAACTGGAGTGGGATGCCTTCACTCACTTCCTCTCGGACATGGCCATGATCCAGAAGTATTCACCCGCAGATCTCTCCATGTGGGGAGAATGGCTCGTATATGGTACAGCACTCGGTGTCGGTGATAAAGTAGAGCGTGCCATGAAGATGCTCAAGATTAGTATCCCTGAAACCGGAGTACCTCTGGGAGTTATGGGTATGAACGCAGCGTTTATGCCCCTTATGCACTTCAGTCCCCCGAGTCATGGCAGTTCCGGTGGGGGCGGCTTTGGCGGGGGAGGATTTGGCGGAGGCGGGGGTTTTGGTGGCGGTGGAGCCGGGGGACGATAATCGATCTCTTTTTTTTGAACAGATCGGACGTTACCAGATAAACTAAACAATGATTCGGAGACTTTCATACAAGATATAAACCCGCACAAACCATTTGAATATCAAAAAGGAATTTGATCCTATGCAATATACGGAAGGTCAGCTCGGCAGGGTCTTTGTCGTGAGGATCGATGATGGCGAAGATATGTTAATCTCGCTGCGCCAGTTTATCGTCGATAAAAGTATACAGGCCGGCTCGATTACCTTCCTTGGTGCCCTGATGGACGGAAGAATGGTGACCGGTCCGGAAGAACCGGTCATACCCCCTGTCCCGCACTTTGTAATGTTTGAAGGTGGATGGGAGGTATTTGGTGTCGGCACCATCTATCCGGGCGAAGGCGGCCCGCACATCCATTACCACGCATCGGTCGGTCGATCAGGGCACGCCCTCACCGGTTGTCTCAGGGAAAAAGCCACCACTTATCTCGTCATCGAAGCAGTCATCATGGAGTTCACCGGTCTCAAAGCCCGCAGGGAATTCGATCAAAAAACCCAGCTCCATCTTCCAGTCCTAGGAGAGCGGGGGGATGCTGTAAAGCTCACTGATTTTGAGAAACCCTCCGTACAAAAAGAAGCAGTTCCCCCAGTAGAAAAAAAGGAAGAGAAAGATGATCTTCCGGGCGGACTTGATGAGATCATCCGGGATCTGACCCGGCGTCCTTCTCCATGAGCTTCACTGTAACTCCCCTCATGAACACCACCCAACCGTTTTTTCCATGATTCGCCAGCCCGCGTTCCTCCCCATGTCCCTCAAAGAAGGGGAAAAACTGGGAATCCGTCAGTTCGACATCATCCTTGTCAGTGGTGATGCTTATGTAGATCACCCCTCGTTTGGGACTGCTCTTATCGGCCGGGTTCTCTGGGATGCAGGATTTACTGTAGGGATCATCACCCAGCCGGACTGGAAGATTGATACCGATTTTTCTGCGCTCGGAAAACCCCGCCTGTTCTTTGGGATCTCTTCAGGCAATGTTGATTCGATGGTGAACAACTTCACCCCCAACCTGAAACGAAGGAGTGACGATGCGTATTCACCGGGAGGGATCCCCAGACGACCAGACCGTGCAACGATCGTGTACACCAACAAGGTGCACGGTCTATTCCCGGACACACCCATTGTCATCGGGGGTATCGAAGCCAGTCGCCGGAGGTTCGCCCATTATGATTACTGGCAGGATCGCGTGCGGCAGGCTCTCCTTGCAGACGCCCCAGCC
>CAYWHL010000333.1:0-1879 GCA_964457995.1 uncultured Methanoregula sp.
TTAGCCCCTGAGTCCCGGCCCACGTGATAGAACCCCCGAGACATACTATATCGGATGATGTCCCAGGTAATAAGGAAATAGGCGGCGAATCCCAGTTTTGTTATGATGTCCAGTTCCCGTCGTACACGCTCCTGAGCCTCCTTGTTATTTGTCCCGTATCGATATTTTAGTCCATCCTGGCAGAGTTTCTCAAGCAGCTGTGTATCGTCTCTTCTGTTACCGGTGAAAGCCTGTTTATTTTTGATTTGCTTGAAGTCGAACTCCATTTCACATTGCCCGGTGACCATTATGGTGTTCTGAATGATCCGTGGATAATCGCGCAGTGCTTCTTTCATTTCATTTAAGGGCCAGAATCGCTCTCCCGGATCAGCTATCTGGTTGCCGTTCAACTTCGACAACAGGGTATTGTGATCTATTGCCCGGAGGTTGCGGTGCAGGGTGTAACCCTCGGTATCCTGGAAAGTGACAGGGTGGAGGAGAATCAGTCTTTTTTGATCGTTTTTGAATTCGGAACTAATGATCCTCCTGGTTTCGCGCATATGCAGTCCTATCCACTCGTGGTCACGCAGACTTTTCCCGGGCCGACCGGCAAATGGATATATTATGAAGCAGTTATCCAGTTTCTCCGGTCTTTCTGGCAGGGGCTCTTTGTGCAGGTTGTGCCAGGAAAGGAGTTCGTTGAGTTCCCGCATACCTTCACGGTTCCGTGCCAATCCTACATACAGCAGCTGATCGTTCTGTCGGAATTCTATTCCAGTGATCGGCTTGATCCCGGCATTTATGCAAGCCTTGACGAAATCCGGAACCCCCGATGAATTGTTGATATCGGTGAGGCCCAGGGCCTGTACCTTATATTTATGGGCTAATTCAACCAGGCTCTCTATCGGTAGTGTGCCGTGCCGCAAGCTGTAATATGAATGACAGTTCAGGTACATGATACATTAAGATGATTAAAAAATAATCAAAAATATGATTATAAGATAATCAAAAATTTGGAATATCTATCGGTAATAATATTATTTGTAGAGACAGATCACGATCTGTCTCTACGGGGTTTCCGGCTAATCATTTTATCCCCACCGCCCGTTTTACCGCATCGCTTCCGTAACGCTTCCGTAATTTGTCCATAGCCAGGTATAGGTTTACTTGTTCCGGGGTGTCTTCGAATAGATTCAACTGTTGTGTGCCGTGAACTAGTTCGCTGAGGCGGATGCCGATGAGGCGGATGAGCATGCGCCGGGAGTACAGCTTTTTGAAAAGGGTCTTTACTATTTCCATAATGACGTGATCAAAAGAAGTGTAGGGGATGCGTTTCTGTATAGTATGGGTGTCGAAATTGGCATATCTTATCTTCACGGTGATGCATGCTGTAAGCTTCTCCTGTTTCCGCAGTTCGAAGGCGACCTTTTCTACCATGGTGATCAATTGGCGGTTCAGGTCTTTTACATCTGTGGTATCCTTGTCGAAAGTGCGTTCGGTGCTGATACTTTTCTGTTCCCAGTAGGCATGGACAGGGGTGTGGTCTATCCCATTGGCTTTCTTCCAGATCATCAGGCCGTTCTTGCCCAGAACGTGTTGCAGCATGTCGGGGGGGATCTCACTTAGAGTGCGTATGGTGATTACCCCCATTGAACGGAGTAGCTGGTAAGTTTTAGGGCCCAGCATGGGAATCTTTTTGATGGATAGAGGGTCCAGGAAATGGCGGACTTCTGCTTCAGGAACCTCTTTTTCTCCATTGGGCTTTGCAATCCCGGTGGCTATCTTGGAAACAGTCTTATTAATAGAAAGGCCGAAAGATATGGGCAGACCTGTTTCCCGGATAATACGTTCCCGGAGCTCATCTGTCCCCTTACGCCATCTCGTAAACCGACTCCTACCG
>CAYWHL010000334.1:0-1868 GCA_964457995.1 uncultured Methanoregula sp.
GAAGACCAGGTTATTTATGTCATTGAAAAAATCGTAAACTGGGTTTATCGCCGCGCCTGGAGCGGAAGGTTGCTTTCTGAACAGCTGGAGGATCTCCAGTTCGAAAAATTCCGTCAGGAAATTTTACACGATATCACCGAAAAAACAGGTAAGACCTGATTTTTCGCGATTCTGTTATTTGAGCCATAACAACCAGATTCTATAATCAGTTTTTGAATAAAATCGGTCTCTTTGTTCAAATCCGGATCTTGTTGTGAAATTTTTATGAAATAAAAGAACTGCTATATCCAATGAATTCCAAGGGTAATTGAGCTAAACAGTAAAAATTGTAAAAAATTGTTATGAGCACATTTTTTCATACCCCTTCCGGCATTTTTTCAGGGACGATACTTTCAAGAGTATACTATGTGGTCATCAGATTCCTTCAATTATTAAAAAGATTATTAAAACGTAATGCGGGACTGCAAATCAGCAGTCACTATTTTTTAATACATCCGCCGGAATCCCTGGTTCTCGTCATCATCACAGTCAAGCGAGGACCCGTCACGGACAAGAGTATTAAACATCATAGCAGCATTCATCAGAGAATCATCGCCGACAGATCCTTTATTGAGCTCTGACAATACCTGTATCTGGGGGGATGGGACAAGACGTTTTCCGACCCAAATACCTTTGCAATGCCTGCAGTACGCGCAATGACTGTACACAGAAATATCACCATCAGCGCACGTTACCGTAACCCGGTTCTTTTTCTCATCCCGTTGAAATGGCAATGTTTTCATGATGAGAAGGTATTCAGGCATCAGATATCATAGTGTCGATGCAATATTTTCATCGGAGAACCGGATCTTCCGAATCGAAATAATTTATATAGATGGGTCTCATATATGTAATACTCGCATAAACTGACTGTAAGCGGACAGTCCCACAACATTTGGAGGAACAAAATGGCATCTGAAAAGCCCCATATGAATCTGGCTGTCATCGGACACATTGACCACGGTAAGTCTACAACCGTTGGGAGAATGATGTTCGAGACTGGTGCAGTACCTGCACACATTATCGAAGGTTACCGGAAGGAGGCTGAATCAAAGGGAAAGGCAACCTTTGAATTCGCCTGGGTCATGGACAACTTAAAAGAAGAGCGTGAACGTGGTATCACCATCGATATCGCCCACAAGCGATTTGATACCGCCAAGTTTTATTTCACCGTTGTGGACTGCCCGGGACACAGAGACTTTGTCAAGAACATGATCACCGGTGCATCACAGGCTGATGCTGCAATTCTTGTCGTAGCAGCCCCTGATGGGGTTATGGAGCAGACAAAGGAGCACGTGTTCCTTGCCCGTACCCTTGGAATTACTCAGATCATTATTGCAATCAATAAGATGGATGCAGTAAAATTCGATGAAAAACGCTTTAATGAAGTCAAGAAAGACCTCTCCGATCTCATTAAAATGGTAGGGTACAAACCTGACGAGACTCTTTTCATTCCCATCAGTGCACTGGGCGGCCAGAATATTAAGGTAAACAGCCCGGAAACGCCATGGTATAAAGGTCTTCCCCTTATAACTGCTCTCGATACATTCAAAACACCTGATAAACCAACTGATAAACCACTCCGTCTTCCAATACAGGATGTATACAGCATCAGCGGTATTGGCACTGTTCCTGTCGGCCGTGTAGAAACTGGTATCATGAAGAAGGGAATGAAGGTCTCATTCATGCCCGCCAATAAGGATGGAGAAATCAAGTCCATCGAGATGCACCACGAAGAAATCCCCCAGGCAGTGCCGGGCGATAACGTCGGTTTCAACGTCCGTGGTATCGGGAAAGGCGATATCCGCCGTGGCGATGTCTGTGGACCT
>CAYWHL010000335.1:0-1868 GCA_964457995.1 uncultured Methanoregula sp.
TGTAATCGATCAGGATTTGCGTTGCCGGGTCCGGCTCCCCCTCCATCCAGACCTCAATTTTCCACCGGTGCCCATGGAGGTTGGCACACTTCCCTTTGTAATGGAGCAGACGGTGGCTGGTATCGATCTGCACCTCTTTATAGATCCCGATTTTCATTGCATATCATTGGTCTTGCAGGATATAATATTATTATGAGTGCGGGATAATAGTATAAGACAGGCAGGTGGAGTGCCACAATTTATAAATCGGACCCCCGCGATTGTATATATCTCAGTGTGGGTTATCGATAACCACAAAAACAACTAAAATGAGGTTATTTAATGGGACAGGGTAAATTTGCAGCCAGAAAGATGGTTCGGGACTCAAATAAGTTCCGGTGGGCAGACAAGAACTACGCCCGCCGCGAGCTCAATCTCGATGTGAAGTCAGACCCGTGTGAGGGGGCTCCACAGGCGAGAGGTATCGTGCTGGAGAAGGTCGGCGTTGAGGCAAAACAGCCCAACTCAGCTATCCGGAAGTGCGTGCGCGTGCAGCTGATCAAGAATGGACGCCAGGTCACCGCGTTTGCAGTGGGCGACGGTGCGATTAACTTCATCGATGAGCACGACGAAGTTGAGATCGAAGGCATTGGCGGTCGTCTCGGGCGTTCCATGGGAGATATCCCCGGCGTCCGGTACGTTGTTACCAAAGTGAATAATGTCTGCCTCCATGAAATGGTCATTGGCAGGAAAGAGAAACCGCGCAGGTGATTGAGATGACAGAAACCGAATCAAAGACAGCAGGCCAGAAACTGCTGTTCAACAAGTGGGACGTTGCCGAAGTCAAAGTAACCGATCCCAGCCTTATGCGCTATGTGACTCTCACCTCCTTGATCATCCCCCACTCCTGTGGTAAATTTTCAAAGCAGGAGTTCAATAAGAGCAATATGATGATAGTCGAGCGGTTGATCAACCGCCTGATGCAGACCGAGAAGAACACCGGAAAGAAGCAGCTGGCCATCCGGATCGTCCGGGATGCATTCGAGATCATCAACAAAAAGACCAAGCGCAACCCGGTGGAAGTGCTGGTCGAAGCCATCGGAAACTCTGGTCCCCGGGAAGAGACAGTCCGCCTGAAATACGGAGGTATCAATGTCCCGAAATCTGTTGACACTGCACCGCTGCGCAGGGTTGACACTGCTATTGGTTTCCTTGCAGAAGCAACGCTCAAAGGCTCAAGCACGAGCAAGAAGAGCGCAAGTGCGGTTCTCGCCGACGAACTCATCGCCGCCTCAAAAGGCGACATGAAATGTTACTCGGTAGGGAAAAAGGAAGAACGCGAGCGCATTGCAAAATCCGCCCGTTAAACATCTTTTTTGAGGTTATTTCATGTCCCGCGGCAAAAAATCAGTTGAGCGCGTAACTGAGCTCATGAAGGATCCGAAGCATATTCGGAACATCGGTATTGTGGCACACATCGACCACGGTAAGACAACCCTTTCCGACAACCTGCTTGCAGGTGCCGGCATCATCTCTGAAGAACTCGCAGGAAAGCAGCTCTTCATGGATTCAGATGCCGAGGAACAGGCACGTGGCATTACGATTGACGCTTCGAACGTCTCGATGGTGCACGAATATGAAGGTCAGGATTACTTAATCAACATGATCGACACGCCCGGTCACGTTGATTTTGGTGGCGATGTGACCCGCGCTATGCGTGCGGTTGACGGTGCAGTAGTGCTTGTCGATGCAGTCGAAGGCACCATGCCCCAGACTGAGACCGTGCTCCGGCAGGCTCTTAAGGAACAGGTTCGCCCCATCCTTTTCATCAACAAAGTGGACCGTCTCGTCAACGAGCTTAAGGTTGATGAGATGGAGATGCAGATCCG
>CAYWHL010000336.1:0-1866 GCA_964457995.1 uncultured Methanoregula sp.
CAGGATCTGGTTTGCCGGGCAGACCAAAATCTCCCTGCCATTTATTGGGGCTGCGGTCCTATTCTTACCGCTCTTTGTCTTCATGCCCAAGCTAATGCAGTGAAGTATGAAGGCAGACACAGACGCAGTCATCGATGCATTCGGAAAGAATGAACAGATCAAAAAAGTATTCTGGACTATGTTCTTTGTGATGGCTTGGCTGGTGATGGCACGGGTTGTGGATCCGGTGACAGCTCAGCAGGTGGTGGGGATGATTATAGGAATGCGATGCTGGTTGGGATTGGAGGCAGCAGACCCCGGTGCCTCTTTTTAATTCTGATTTACTGTTTGCCGGTGAACCGGTACGCTCCTTTCGGTACGGTGATTTCGAAGCGGGCGCATTTCCCGGCTTTACCGGTATCAGTTCCCCTGGATTTTTCCCAATGCTTCGGCTGCTTTCCCCCGCGTTATTTCATCCTCGTCATTCAACGCCAGCCTGAGTGCATCTACTGCCGTTTCTGATTTTATCTCACCGAGGGCCCATGCAGCCCCATGCCTGACATAGACATGGTTGTCTTTCAGGGCCAGAATAAGCGGTTCAACAGCCTTTTCCGATTTGCTGTGTCCAAGTGCCCCGGCTGCGGAAGAACGGACAATTTCATCAGGATCCTTTAGTTCCTGAATAAGTTGTTCAACGGATTTTTCTGCGGGAATATCTGACGGTACGGCTGTATCCGCACGGGCAGGCTCGACTGTAACGTGGGCCGGTATCTTTGCCTTCTTTTTACTTTTTGAGACCATAATATGTCACAACCTCTTGCTGGAACTTCCCTGATATGACAGACATCGGGATATAGTATGGAAGTTCTCCAGTAATTTTATGCGGATGTGAACGATCATATCAGGGCAGAGCATGTGGATATCTATCAAAGGTATATTTAGAGATTTGCAGCTCACGGATTAACGCAACGATGCTTTGAAACGGATGAAAATATTCCGGATGTAACCTTGCCGGGCTGGTGCTGGCCCATGTTGTGGACCTGGTGCGGGATGAGCCACCACTGCATCATGACCATGTCGACATGCTCGTGCTGCACAATTACCGGCATCATCTGGGATGGAGCGATATTGAAGTGGGACCGGATACCGGCTTCTTGAGGATGCGGGATTTACGGGTATCTCGGTCAGCCGAAGGTTGCGGGGATTCTGCGTGATAAAGGGGATTTTCAAGCGATCCCTATGATGCCATCACATCGATAGCTACAATATTATGCCGTAACAAAATAATCGCAAGAACAGGGAAGAAACCATGACAAGACCCGGCCTCGAAGACCAAATCGACATGTTCGGACGGATGACGATTGCGCTCGAAGAAATGGAAGCTTGCCGTGAATTAGCTGTGCTAATCCCCGAAGTCAGGACCAACATGGTATTTGCCCCGCCTCTTGTAAAAACACCGGACGAAGTCCTTGCCATCGACGGACGGATAACCATTATCAACGGTATGCCGAGGGCTGCCGGCAGGATCCGGTTCGGTGCATCGGGCCACATGGCCCGGCTCGTCAGCGGGTTTATGAAAATAGATCCGTCAATCCGGGCTGCAATCGATTTCGCTAATCCGCCGGGTTTTACAGAATGGCTTACCCTTTATTGCGGGAAAAAGCGGTGGACGCTCTCCATGATAGATAGGCGAAACGAGGCTGACAAACTCAAGATTGCAGAGGGGTCATCGATGTCGTGGAAAGCGAAAGAGTCTGTCCGGGTCGCTGGAGGGAGCATGCCGAAAATTATCTGCGATGCCGGGGGAATGGGAAAAGAGCCGGTCTGTGTCATTGTGGGGAACGAACCCATTGAAGTGGCACGGGACCTGTGCAGGATTGCACGGGC
>CAYWHL010000337.1:0-1852 GCA_964457995.1 uncultured Methanoregula sp.
CCGCTTATCCCGTGCCCACTTGTGCATCCGTCAGCCCAGCGGGCTCCGAAACCGATGCATATTCCTCCCAGAAAGGCGACGGCAACCCTTAGCGCAGGACTGCCGCCGAACGACAATGCCCAGGCGGATGGGACCCACTGCCAATGGAGATCACCGGAAAGCAAAGCGGATATCATGGATCCGATGATTATCCCGACGACAAGCATCCATTGCCAGTCTACGGCCAGTTTTTGCTTCTGGTAGTAAGGCTTGGAATCGACAACATCGCCGCGAAAAAATCTTTCTATCATTCCGCTGCTTTTGGAAAAGGTGGTTGAACAGGCCAGGGGTTTTTGCGATATGAGAAAGGTGAGCCAGCTCAATACCCCGATGCCGATCCCTGTGATATATGGTGACCATCGAAGTTCCTGCAGATAATTCATGGGTTTCCACCCCTTTTTTTCAGTTTCTTTTCCAGTGCTTCGGAACTTCCTCAAATCCCGTGAAGAACCTTGAACCATGGGGGTTCACGCATGCCCGGCATTTCCTGATATGACCTGCCGCACTGTAACCGGTCATTCCTCCCGCCACGTTGGCCACCTTTTTGAAACCATGCTGCCTGAGGATACTGGCTCCAAGGCTTGAGCGGTTGCCCGAGCTGCAGATGACCACCGTCGTCCTGTTCTCGTCCAGCTCCCGGTAGCGCGTCCTGAGATCGGATACCGGGATGTTGACTGAACCTTCTATGTGGTTTTCGGCAAACTCAAGAGGTGCTCTGACATCAAGAAGCACAAGATCAGATCTGCCTGAGATCATGTTGTGAAGATCCTCTGAGGAGATCAGCTCTATATGACCGGATCTGAGACCGGACACGGCCCAGGCCGTCATGCCACCGTCAAGATAGCCGATGATCCTGTCAACTCCGACCCTTCGCGCCCAGGCATTGGCCTCCCGGGCCTTTTCATGATCATCCGTGATGAGCAGGATATCCTTATCCGTCGGCATAACCCATCCTGCAAAGGTTGGGAAGTTCCCGTTGAGATCAAGGTGCCACGAACCAGCGAGGTTCTGCCCCGCAAAGGCGTGGTAGCCTCGTGCATCGAGCACCACCGCGTCGCCGCCGGCAAGTTTTTCCATGAATTGTTTCGGGTTCAGCTCCTGCATGACCGGCAGGTCCGAAAGCAGAACCGGACCCTGCCGGTTGATGTCGCTGCAGCGGCTGAAATGATCAGGGGATGGCGGCATGTTTTCGGTGAGGGACTTGATGAAAGCAGCCTTGTCCCGTATCTGAAGGGCTGGATTGAAGTTGCGCTCATAGCCGATGGTGGTGCGCCGTTTCGAGCCCATGGCACGGCCGCAGAGCGAACCCGCCCCGTGAGCCGGATATACCTCTGTATAATCCGGAAGTTTCAACAGTTTTTCGTGCAGGCTGTGATAGAGCTTTCCGGCAAGCTCCTCTGCGAGGTCGGGGAACAGGTCCGGCCTCCCTACATCCCCTACGAAAAGTGTATCCCCCACGAAAACCCCTATGGGGCTTTCCGACCGGGATGTGTCTTTGACAACGTAGGAAAGGTGTTCGGGTGTATGGCCGGGAGTTTCCAGTACTTCCAGAAGTATATTTTCGATCCGGACCGTATCGCCTTCGGAAAGCGGTTCATGGTCAAAAGTACACTTCGCCGACCTTGCAACATGGATCCTGGCGCCTGTCTTCGCGGCAAGATCCATGTGACCGGAAACAAAATCCGCATGCAGATGGGTCTGGAGAATGTGGGTTATCTCCGCACCCATCGCCCGGGCTTCACTGATGTAGACATCGACATCACGCTGGGGATCGATCACCGCACAGGAGTTCTTGCCGGCAATGATGTACGAG
>CAYWHL010000338.1:0-1821 GCA_964457995.1 uncultured Methanoregula sp.
TGCCCAGATCGGAAAGTTCCCGGATGAAATACCCCTCGCGGATCAGGTCTTCTTTACCTTCAACCGTCCGGGCAGCAACACCAAGTGTCATGGGGCCCGACAAACCCTTCACAAGCGGGATCTTCTGGTCAAGGGCAGAGAGAAGGCCCCGTGCTTCAGATTGGGAGAGATGCCGGTTTTTGATCTCCACGGCAAGATTGCCTGTCGGACCAAGGCCAAGAAGATCGATCTCGTCTCCCCGCCGGTTCCACCAGGAGCCGATATGCTCGTACTGACCGGCAAGGTCCTCTATAAGGAGCGTGCGCACCATCTCTTCAAACGCACGGCCACAAAACCCCTTCCATTCAGACAGGATCCGTTCTTTTAAAAGCCCGTACTGTCCGCTCTGGTACAGGCTCATGTTCCGGTAGATATACCGGGCGTAGAAACGGAAAAAATTATCCGAGAAGATGTACCTCCCCATCTTCGAACGCCGGTCATGTTCGGTAACCGGGACCCGGTACTCGATGATTCCGAGTAAGTCGGTGAGGTCTTTGAGATACGAGGGAAGTGAAGTCGGTGGGAGATGGGTAAAGTCCGCAATTTCCTTCTGGGCACCTTTCCCTTCCGCAATAGCGGCAAGGATCTCGTGGTACGTTGCATGCTCCCGGCCAAACTCTTCAATGAGCACATCACTCATCTCCCGCCGGAATGGCGCAAGATCATTAAGAACAAGGGAGTCAAGTGCATCCTCAAGGCTGGTACACCGGTATTTTTCAAGAAATGTGTAATAGTAAATAGTCCCGCCAAAAAGGAGGTAGAGGTCCAGCTGCGCTTCCGGATCTTTAACGCCAAGGTCAGCAAGGATCACCAGACAGTCCCGGGGCATAAACGGGCGGAGGGTGAGGATATTATCAGCCCTTTTGAAGAGTGGTGATTCTCCGTCAAGAAAGATTTTTCTAATCATCCCCACCGAAGATCCCGAGATAATGAAAAATATACGTGATGTTTTACTTTTTGTATCCCAGAATCGCTGTACCTGGGAGATAAACGATGGATGGATCTTTAAGAACCGCTGGAACTCATCGAAAACAACAACAACCGGGTGTTCATACGAGAGGAGGAATTCAAGCAGGGACTCCGGAGAGTCGATGTTAACATAGCCGGGCATATCAAGAATCGTTGCAGTATAACGCCCGAACTCATCCATCATGATGTCGATACTTTTATTCTGATCAACGTAATAGTAAAGGGTTTTTTTATCCCGGCAGAACTCCCTGATGAGCTCGGTTTTTCCAACCCGCCTTCGGCCGGTGACGACCAGAAAGGATGGGGGAGCGTTTTTCAACTGCTCCATGAGAGCAAGTTCCCTCTCCCGGTTGTAGAATCTCATAATGATTATAGATATAATGATTATGCATATAATCATTACCTCAGGCATACGGCCAGGTTCTGATACGGTCTGCACCAGTATTCCGGACGCGCTATCGTAATCTTTCATGAGGAGAAAATTGCCCATTACGGCCTCCTTTTCCCTCCGCGCAGACCGGGCGGACACCTTTTATACGATGAATTGTCCGCCGCCGGAATAAAGTCCGCAAAATGACGGATAAAATACGAATAGAGGCGGTTTAAAGGGGAAAAAATATGCCGAATAACGGTATTTGTGTACTGCGGTTTATTGAGTGGCTTGTTCCTGTCAAGGAACATGCCTTGAGAAGACGAATGTCTCCGAGTTGGCTTGTTCCTATCAGGGAACATGCCTTGAGAAGACGAATGTCTCCGAGTTGGTGTGTTCCTATCGAGGAACATGCCTTGAGAAGACGAATGTCTCCGAGTTGG
>CAYWHL010000339.1:0-1806 GCA_964457995.1 uncultured Methanoregula sp.
GCACTTCACTCACTGGTATGCTGTCTGCAAAGATACGGGCAGCCGGGGATCCCACCATTGTTTACACGCTCCTGGAGAAGTGCGAGGCAATGGGGATGCGACCGATTAAGGATTACAACCGGATGAGCGCGGCAGATGTAGTGGAAACCTGCAAGTGTTTCCTGCGAGGTGTAGCATGACCGCGCAGAAGGATGCCGCCGCATTATTGAAAGAAATTAAAATCAAGGAGCAGGCCGCGGCAGCCGCACCAACACCCGAGACCGCAGAGATCGCCAGGAAGATCTACGAGAGCGGGGGCTTCCTGAAATATTGTAAAGAGAATTTTGGGAAAATATGGCTCGGTGATGCACATATCCTCGAAGGGATTTTGTACATGGCCGCCAACATGCGGGTCCTGAATGCAAAGGACGGCATCCACCTTCATATTATGGGTACGACCCAGACCGGCAAGTCGGACAGCGTGAAGGCTGCCATGCTGTTCGTCCACCCCCTCGATCGGCTCATAAAAACGTTCAGTATGAAGTATCTCTTTTACGCTGCAGAAGAGCTGCACCCCAACACCATTGTATTCTCCGATGACACCATCTTTGAACCTGAAACCGCGTCCCTATACCGGAACATGCTTACCTCGTGGTTCACGGGAGTTACCCGCGGTACCGTTGTCAACCACTTAAAAAAAGACCTGCACATCCCGGCCCGGGTATCCCTGATCCTAACATCGGTGGAAAGCGTTGTCCTTGAAACTGATGACGGGCAGGATGAATCACGGTTCTTAACTCTCGAAGTGCGCCGGACACCCGACCAAATGAAAGCCATCCGCTCATTCATCCAGGAGGACCACCCGGACATCAAACCGTTCCTTGAGGTGGTGCATGCTGTGTGGACCACAATCACCCCTCGGAACGTAAAACTCCATAAAACGGTGGATAAGGAGATCCCCATCCGGGAGTTCAAACGATATCTTACACTGGTACAGGCACACGCCCTCTTGTGCAACCGGACTGTAACAACCGATGTGGATTTTGTTGCTATCGACCAGTTCCTGACCTACTCAAAGCCGATGATAGACAGCTCAACCCCCGCTTTCACCCGTAAAGAGGCTGCGGTGATGGGATGCCTGACTGACAAATCGATGACAATATCCGAAATAGTCAGCGGGACCGGGATGAGTATTTTTGAGGTATACCGGGCACTTCGTGGAAGAGGATCCTTCCAAAACCCGAGCGGTGGACTGATGGCAAAGGAGCCACGGCTTGAGTACATTCAGGAGCGGTCGGACTATCTCAACAATGTCAATCTATTCCGGTTACGGGTTGGTGCGAAATGATAAAACAACGACTAACCCCGACGCCAAAAACCACCCGATTGACCAGCTTTGACCATTTCATTTTAGGAGTGGTTGACCGCTTTGACCCGATTTACCAAAAGTGTGTACACAAGCAAACCATTGACACCTTCTTCTTCTCTCATATATTAAAAAATGATGTAAATGATGTCAATAGCCTCTTAATGTGTTTGGTCAAAGGGTGGTCAAACCGTGGTCAATACGCGGCAATCGGGCAAAATGAGGAGATCTGAATGTGTAAGATCTGCGATCATCCTCAAAGAACCGCGATCGACCGCGCTATCATTGCCGGGGACAGTCTGCGAAAAATCGGGACAATGTTTGGGACATCAAAGTCGGAAGTTGACCGGCACAAGACCATCTGCATGGCGCGGACGCTCACGGCCATCACAGCCCCGGCACAGGTCCCCGAATACGCAACCCCCGCAGAGATAGCGATCGAGCGGCAGAACGTCAGGAGC
>CAYWHL010000340.1:0-1793 GCA_964457995.1 uncultured Methanoregula sp.
AAGTTTTAATTTAACAATATACCATAAATAATGAAAATATTCAAGTTTTTCCCTTTTCTCGATTGTCAGACGGTAAAAACGGGCAACCTGGTTAATAGGGTGTTACTCTTCACTCTGGAGGTTTCTGTGCACAACAATCTCTCCATTGAAATAAAGGCCCGGATAGACAACCTTGATTCGATACGCACATTTCTCAAACGTCACCATGCGGATTATCGGGGTGAGGATCATCAGGTCGATACATATTTTGCGGTACGGCAGGGAAAATTGAAGATTCGCGAGGGTACCATCGAAAACAGTCTCGTTCACTATGAACGGCAGGAAATCAAAGGGCCGAAACGCTGTGAATACTCGATTGTACAATTTATACCGGGTGATCCGGTTTTGCAGCAACTGAAAAAGATGCTGGTGAGCGCGGTGGGAATTCTTGTTGTGGTTGATAAAAAACGGGAAATCTATTTTCTTGATACTATTAAATTTCATCTCGATAGGGTCGATGAACTCGGAACATTTTTCGAAATCGAAGTGGGCAAATCTGAGTTATGCGATGAAGCAGGCCAATACGAGCAATGCAGGGAACTGCTCAAACAGCTCGATATCAGCGAGGAACACCTGGTAACCGGATCGTATAGTGATATGATGCTTGCAAAATTGTAACATTTGCATGCACTCCATAGGCTTTTTAAAAACATTGCACTTGCGTTTAGTTTATGAAATCTCTATATTTTATAAACTTAACGGATAATGATTGGGGGAATTTGTCTATGATAGAAAATAAAGACGTCAAAGTTTACCGGGGACTCGAAGGTGTTGTTGCGGCAGAGACCGACATATCATTTGTTGATGGGGAAAATGCCCAACTGTACTACAAGGGATTTAACATCCATGATATTGCGAAGTACGCGAATTCATACGCGGACATCGCCTATTTGCTCCTGTATGGCGAGCTTCCCATGAAACGGGAATTGAATAACTTTCGACACAGACTTATATCGGAGATGCGAATCCCGACCCAGGTGATAAAAATGATGGAAATCATGCCGTTCTCAAGTCCCCCGATGGAGGTATTGCGGACGGCGGTATCTGCACTGTCGTGCTTTGATCCCTATGCGGGTGATAATTCGATCGAAGCAAGTGAAAAAAAAGGGATCAGGCTCATCGCCCAGATACCGACGCTTGTGGCACATCTCTACCGGATTCGCAATAACTTGGACATTCTGTCCCCTGATCCCAAGATAAACATGGCCTCGAATATTCTGTATATGATGCATGGCAAGATACCACCACCGAAGTTTGTTCGAGCGATGGATCTTTTGCTGCTCCTGCATGCGGACCATGGATTGAATGCTTCGACGTTTGCGGCTCGAGTCACCGCTTCGACAGGATCCGATATACATTCGGCAGTCACGTCCGCGATCGGAACACTCAAGGGGCCACTGCACGGCGGCGCAAACGAGCGTGTCATGCATATGCTGAAAGACATCAAGGACCTCAATGAGGTTGAAGAATATATTGAAACGATGCTTGCAGAGGGGCAACGTGTCATGGGATTCGGTCACCGTGTCTATAAAAAGGAAGACCCGCGTGCAAAACACCTGCGGAAAATCTCTGAAGAACTCTGTTCCTTGAAGGGAAACAATAAACTGTACGATATTTCACATAGAATTGAAAGTATCGTCCTCGAGAAGAGAGGTATCTATCCCAACGTAGATTTCTATTCTGCAACGGTGCAGCATGCCCTCGACATTCCGGAAGACTTTTATACCACGATCTTTGCTACTTCAAGAATTTCC
>CAYWHL010000341.1:0-1788 GCA_964457995.1 uncultured Methanoregula sp.
TTTCTCGTTTGCATCCACAATCTTCTGCATATCCTCAACGGATATTTCTTTTTCATTCATTTTTATCTTCTCTCCTTTCTCCCGCTTGGCGATCATGGCGTCGGCAATGCTGTAAGCATACTCAACCATTTGGTCAGGCACGTCCTCCCTTGCCTGTTGTGCTAATCCTGCAAGCGCTTGTCCAGCAAAATAATCACGCAGGGACATGCCGTAGGCGTAGTGCACCTCTGTGATGCCCATATTCTGTATTTCATAAATTGTCGGGAATGCCGGTCCTCTGTCATTCATCGCTTTGGTCCTTGAGTTGGTTCGTAATTACAACATTTTTTAGTCGCCCAGCATGGATCAAAAAGAGTCGGGTAATAAAACCAGCCCTTCCTTATTCCGTGTTCATTACCTGTCATTTCCGGATCAGGTTTTGCACATTGAATATGGCAGTTGCCCGGTACATTTCTTCTGTTTATACAGTTCCAACAATCATTCATACTCATCCTCCTTTTAAACTTTCCGCCGTGATAGCGGTTAAAACATTCCCCATGCGTTGCTTCCGCTTTAGATCGGCGGGAGATGTGCAGAGATAGTACTCGCGGATTATTTTCGCCCACTGTTTGAGAGTTTTTACAGGGATGATAACCTCATCGGGTCCGGCAATGCGGAGGGTAACGACTGGACAATAGTAATCTCCGACGGCGGAGCATGTTTTCCGGTCGGAGTCAGGACAAAACTCACATCCGATAGCCGCTTCGTTTAGATTAATCGTTATCTCTTTCATTCTGTGGACTCCTTGAGTGGTTCTTCCATTCCTGTTTCGGTGATTTCTCCAGTTAACGCATCCATCCCCCAGCCGCACTCATCACAATAATATTCGCCATTTGTTAGAGCGAATCGCCCATAATAAATTGCGTCTTCTCCACAATTCGGACAGGTGCCCGGATGTTCTTTTATTTTACTCATCACTCCCCCTCTATTTCCGCGAGGGTGGATTGGAGTTGAGTTGCAACTTGGTTGAGAGTTATAAAACAATCTTCCAATTTAGGATCATTATACCTATTTGATTTTGCTCCAATATGTCCAGCGACTTCACCGATTTTTTCAATCACTTCCTCTATCACCGGCAGGAGGGATTGGCGGCCAGCGAAAAAGCCGAGGCCCGCTTGTTTTAGTCTGATATCCGTTAGTGCTCCCGCGAATTCACGCTCACCTTTTGTAACTTCCGGGTGTCGCAACCATTCTTCAAACGCTTCTCTGTTTTTCATTTTGTGGACTCCTTGAGTTGACGTAAATAATCAGCAATAATATCGTGTGCTGACCGCGCGACCCAGGGTTTCGATGCTAAAAAATAATATCTCGGCCCCGGTCGTTCTTGTTCCGAGTTCCATGATAATCCTAGTTCAGCCAGTTCCTTTTCGTACGTGTCAAACCATTTCGGTTTTGCATGGTATTCGCCCGGCTTTTTGAGATATCGAGCTAAACACGTTTTGAATTTCATCACTCCCCCTCTATTTCCGCAAGGGCGGATTCGAGTTGATCTTTTAACCCAATAATCATACCAGATGCCTCGGCATAACTTTTCTGTTCTATCAGAATTTCTATTGTGTAAAGTATTATTTGTGTTGCTTCTATCACCGGCAGGAGGGATTGACGGCCATTGCGAAACAGCAGGAACGCCTCATCCGTTTTTACGCGAATATAACACCGGAGCTTTTCATACCAATCGAAACGTAAGGGCCATTTTCAAAATCATATAATTTCTCGAATTCTTCTTTGTTATTCATGGGGTGACTTCTT
>CAYWHL010000342.1:0-1785 GCA_964457995.1 uncultured Methanoregula sp.
AGTTTCTCTTTTTGCAGCTGCAGCCGTTTTTTTGAGGTAGCAACTTCTGCCACACCACGTTTTACATTCTGGAGCAGGTCGAGCTGCTTCTCATACGAATAATCGAGCGTTTCCCGGGGATCTTCCGCAGCCCCGATTAATTTGCTCATTTTTGCCTTGATTACGGTTCCCATACGGTTCAAAAGACCCATGTTGTTTCTCTCCTTTTCTTTCTCCAAATACCTGCGATTACTGTTAGTAACCAGCGAGATGATGATATACTTTTGCCTGTTTATAAAAACGATATCGGACCTGCGGTTTCTTTGTATAATCCGACCACTTTTCTGCTGGTATCATCTTTGAGAGACAAAGAAGTGAAAAAAACTTCTTTTTTTTGCAGGATTCGTGATTATTCTGAGAGCATGCATTCATGCTGTTGTTCATCCGAGTGGCATTTTTTCCAGAGATCTCTTAAAAATTTTGAAACCACATAGTATTCCTGTAACTACAGAAGGGATCGCATCATGAAGGTTATCAGAATATTTAAAATCGATGTGCCAGCACATCACCTTGGTTTGGCCATTAAAAAAAGGAAGAGCCGAAAGTTCATGGTTGGTTGGGGTTATTTTCATGATCTTCCTGAATGTGTGCCATTGCTGGTTGAGATCGTTATTAACTATTTACATTCTTCTGGATGCTATCGTGCAAATTTACATTTTACGTTGCACCCCTCTGTAGATCCAGGTTTTCCTTAATCCTTTGGACATAAACGTAGGTATAAAATCAGATGTTTATGTCGCAATGATCCAGTCGTAGAATACTGCAGCAAGTACCGCACCGATTATAGGACCGAGTATATATATCGGGAAGAACGCCCAGAGGTTCGATCCTCCCAACAACCAGTCGATTAAGTAAGGTCCGAATGTACGAGCAGGATTGAGAGAAGCTCCGGCAATATTGCCTGTTGCAGTAATCATCCCTCCAACAGTAAGTCCAATGATTAATCCGGCAAAACCCGGCGGGGCACGCTCATCAACGGCAACTCCCATGATTGCGAGCATCAGAACAAATGTTGCAATCGCTTCAACGAGGATAGCCTGACCATATCCGATACCCGGAAACGGGGTTGTCGCTCCCAGACCCCCAATCGTGACTGCATCCATTCCCACGGTGAGAAAAAAGAGCAGGCTGCCCATTGCGGCCCCAACACACTGAGCAATGATATACCCAAATGATTCTCCGGCCGAAAACCGTTTTGTTACCCAGAGCGCCATGGTCACTGCAGGGTTCAGGTGGGCCCCTGATACCCGTCCAAGTGAATAAATGACAACGGCGATGATGATCGCAAATGACATCCCGATTGCAAACCAGTCTGCAAGTCCACCGAGCTGACCGATTCCGACATTGAATGGAGTTGCAGGTTTTGTTCCGGCAGCAAGCATAAGCGTCATTGCCGCCGCTCCGGCCCCGAGGTAGACCAGCAGAGCCGTTCCGACACCTTCAGCTATGCAGCGGGCAGAGAGTGAAGCCATTACTTACCCTCCCCGTATGCAGCATTGCAGTCCGGGCAGAGCATCCGCGGCATCTTCCTGGGGAGCTTTTTGGAGGGCAGAGGATAACTCCCTTCCCAGACATCCACTTCTTTCCGGATGGTATGTTTCATACATGTCCCCATACCACAGGCAATACATGCTGCTACAGCATCGCTGTCCTTTCCTTCCTTTGCACATACATAACATTTCATAGATATCACCGTACTACTGGAAGTTTCCCGGCTACGAGCCATTTCTCTTTTCGACATATGAG
>CAYWHL010000343.1:0-1761 GCA_964457995.1 uncultured Methanoregula sp.
GGAGGCTGCGGAGACGCGGGAGAAGCTGAAGAGGGAACTGATGGCATCGCTCGGCGTAAAGAAATAATCAGTTATGAGGAATAGAAATGCCTGAAGACCTGCTCAATGTTCTGCATGATCTGATGAATCTCCCTGCAGAAACAGAATGGGTTGAGTTCAAGGAAGCAGAGACCAATTTTGATTTCGAACAGATCGGGCGTTATGTATCCGCACTGAGCAATGAGGCCAACCTGAACGATAGAACTGATGGCTGGTTAATTTTTGGTGTAACCGATAAACCTCCCCGAAAAATTACTGGTTCACATTTTTATGAGACACCACCAGGTCTTGACCGACTGAAACACAAGATTTCTTTGCAGACAAATCACGGGCTGACGTTTACCACAACACACGAACTCCACACCCCTTATGGGAGGGTCGTGATGTTCAGAATCCCTCCTGCGACCCGTGGAATCCCAACAGAATGGAAAGGATTGGTATATGGCCGTGTTCATGATTCACTTGGACATCTTACCCTTGATGAAATCCAAAGAATCCGCGATCAGAGTGCAACCTTAGACTGGTCTGCACAGATTTGTGAAAATGCAACAATCAACGATCTTGATCCTAATGCTCTCGCATTCGCACGACAGGAATACAAGAAAAAACATCCCAACCTTGCACAAGAAATCGATCGTTGGGATGAGTCAGAATTTCTCAACAGGGCAAAACTCTGTATTGATGGGCAGATCACCAACGCAGCAATAATATTGCTAGGCAAGAGCGAGTCGGAACATTACCTGTCTCCTGCGACACCTCGAATAACATGGATTCTGAAAGATGAATCGGGTGTCGAAAAGGATTATGCACATTTTGGAGCGCCGTTAATCCTTGCGGTCAATGCAGTGTTTAGTAAGATCCGAAACCTGACCTACCGGCATATCTCAGATGAGACGTTATTTCCTCTGGAGATCAGTCAGTATGATCCTTGGGTAATTCGGGAATCCCTGCATAATTGTATCGCCCACCAAGATTATTCCCAAGGGGCAAGAATTTCTGTCGTTGAGCGATCGGACTCCCTTCTTTTTACCAATCGTGGGGACTTTATTCCGGGCTCAATAGTATCTCTTCTCGCACACGATGCTCCTCCCGATAGGTACCGGAATCCGTTCCTTGCAGAGGCGATGGTGAACCTGAATATGATTGATATCGTTGGGAGTGGTATCAAGCGCATGTTCCGGCTTCAAAGGGAGCGAAATTTTCCCTTGCCGGATTATGATCTTCTGAGTGAACCCGGTAAGATAAATGTAACAATTACCGGCAAAGTGATCGATCCAAAATATACCCGGATGCTGATCAGGAGAAAAGATCTTGATTTGCTTGATGTGATAGCCCTTGATAAGGTTCAGAAATGCTACCCCTTGTCAGAGTTGGAATTCAGATCGCTCAAGGCAAAGAAGTTGATTGAGGGAAGGCGCCCGAACCTATATGTGTCCGAAAAAGTTGCTTCTGAAACCGATACCAAGGTAGACTATATCAGGAAACGATCGTTTGGCAAGCAGCATTTCAAGGACATGGTCATCGAGTATCTCAAAAAATTCCATGAGGCTGACAGGAATACTATTGAAGATTTATTACTGGACAAAGTGTCAGATGCGCTCACGGGAGAGCAGAAACATCTGTTCATTAAAAACCTGCTTCAGGATATGCGAAAGGAGGGAACAATCCAAACAACAGGAAGCAGAACCTTCGGTGCGAAATGGATACTTACTCAACCTCCGA
>CAYWHL010000344.1:0-1752 GCA_964457995.1 uncultured Methanoregula sp.
CTTTCCGATCTGGGCATGGGGAGATAAACAGACCGGATCTCATGTTCTGTTTTTTGACCCAAGTACCCATTGAAGGAGGAACTATCCGGTCACCGGATGCTGCTGTGACCCCTGTTTTTGGAACGGTAACGATAAAAAACCGGGGATTACCGGTGGGTCGCCGGATTACGGGGGGTCCCGTCATGATGCAGGAGTGAAGGTACATCTGGGGTACTTCAAATGTCCTGATAATCTCGCCCCGTTTCTCCAGGAACGCGGAATACGGTCGTTTTTTGTAAAAAATCGTGTGCCATAATCAAAGCATATCAACCTGGCCGTACAGAAGTACTATTGCCCAACGGCCTCACTCACACGGCACAGACGAAATCACCGGAAAAAACTCTTCTCAGGATTATCAGCGGATAGCGTACGCTCCGGTTATTTCAGATGTCCCCTGGCAGGAACGCGGGGCAGGAAACACAACAATGAGTCTTACGACAGAAAATACTTCAGGAAACCAGAAGGACCGGATGATGAACGGGAGCATGTGCAGGGGGAATACCCAGCCAGCCCTTCACCGGACTTGTTTAACGAACAGCTTTGCGGCGAAGAAGGTGTATCTTCCGCGAATGGCTGGAGCATTGAAAGGAGAACACCTCCCGGGCATAGCGGAAATCCGGTCGGATATCCGGTCGCCTATCCCCGGAGGAATTGTCCCGGGGGGAGATACCTGATGGCCCGGGGGTTGCCGCCGGTTGTTGCGATTGCCGAAGCCAAACGCCTGGCAATGGTGTGGGGATTTGGGGTGATCGAAATCATGATGGAGGGGAAGACCGGGTTTGATTTTGCCGTCCATGACAAGGGCGTAACCAGTCTCGTGCGGGTCAGGAGGCTGAAGTATAACGCGTACAACGTCGGGAGTATCCGTGAGTCCTGTGCAGAGCAGGTACGGGAACTGAGGGAACTGGACCTCCCGGAAGGGATTGGCAGGGAACTCTGGGTGAGAGGCCAGCAAAGGGCATGGCACCGGTACCGGATATTTCCGGATACGATTGAAGAGATCGGGGATATCGGGCAACAACCCCCACGGTCATCCGGCATTACGGAAACAGAGGGAGAACAGGAAGTACCCGGGCGGGTGCAGCCCGGATGAACTTTTTTTTGATGGCTTTTACAATACCAAGGGAGAATAAAATCAATGCCGTAATATTGTGAAAGTCACCATGCTGGACCGTGAAGCGCAAAGCGATTCCGGGAATTTCACTCCAGGCTTGCAAACCAAAATCAATATCCGGAACAAAAGCCACCGCTATGATAATCCATGACGGATCGCTTCCCTTTAACCGGGAGAAGATCATGCCGACAATAACCGCAAGGGCTGCCGAGTAGATGAGGTGCTCGATGTACACTTTGTGAAAAGTTTGGTCATTCAAGGTTAAATGATGATGCGGGAATTTTGAGGTGAGATGAATAAAACCGGATGCCGAGCCCGTTTTTCCATGCTCCAGGTTATTTACGGGACGATTGGCCAACAGGCTGTAACGGTTATTCCGGTGCACGAGATCCGCCTTAAAACAGGAATAATAAGCCGGTTTCTCTCCCGGAACCTGGAACCAGTTCTCAAGCGAACAATCCCATATACCGACAGGGAAATTGGCAAAAAAAGTGATTAAAAATCCTGAGTGCAATTCTTCTCAAATTGGATACGCTTCATGTAAGCTCTTTTTAAAAATGCTCTGCAGAAACCGGTTTTGAAAATTCTGACGCTCTTTT
>CAYWHL010000345.1:0-1729 GCA_964457995.1 uncultured Methanoregula sp.
AATCCCGAGTGGGTGCAGGAAAAATGCCACCAGTATGCTGAAAATAACCATTATTGTGACATTATGAAATACCCCGTGATAGATTGAGTGACCCTCGAACAGCAGGGTGAACCCAAACCGGGTCAGGAGATAGTTTGCGAAAAAATCAATATCCGGAGCAAATGCCACAAGAATAATTATCCACGAATTATCCCTCCCGGTATAGTGAAGAAAAACCATGCCTACGAGGATTGCGAGTGCAGTGGCGTAGATGATGTGTTCAGCGAGTATGATGGACGGGTGTTTTTGAGGGAATGAACAATTCTTATAAGTAAAATTCATGTGAGGGAATTGTGCTTAAAGGTAAGTATCCGGGCTGATTGCAGGGAGGTGTTGCGGATGAAAAAAAATCAGTGTTCCCTGGTTTTCAGGAGGATCAGAACAGCTCTAGGGAAGCTGATCATCATGGTGATCGGGAGGGCGATTGACGGCAACTCCGGTGGCATACTCAATGAGCGTTTTTTTATGTTCCCCTGCCATCCGGATCGGTCAAAAGAACATGGATATGCGGGAGCCAGGAAAAGACCTATTTTTTATCGCTTTCTGTACCCGATACATAAAATCAGCAGAAAATACCGATATCTTATGTGCAGATTCTGCATGCTCAATAAATTGTCTCATGATATCCTGTTCAGTTGTTCCAGTTGCGGTGAAAGAACAATTCATTCCAAGATCTTTGCAGTGGAGTGAACCCATAAAACCTAAAAAATAACGGTAAACACGCATTTATATTCACCAACCGCTGCGAGTACGATGATAGAACCTGTTGATTATACGCATTCCCCGTCCGGGAATATCGCGTTCCTGTTCACATGGCAACAAAACGTAGTGCTGTTTCCCCCGGTTTCCCCTTTTCCCAAATCATCATCATAAAGATCAGGAAACAGAATCGCACTTTGAAGTTTTTTGAGGAGCATTAGTCCATGGATAAAGTATCAATGTGCTGACTGGAGTGTATTCGCATCCGATCAATTAAACAAATCTGCAAATTATTCATTAAATTTATATATTCTTCCCGTATAGAGAAATCCATGGACCCTATCGTTCGAGGATTATGGACACTGTTCGGAGAACCGATAAGGCAAAAAATGATAGCCGCGGGGAATTTAAGTGACCAGGCATGGGACTTAATGAACGAAGGTAAGTATGATCTGGCTCTGGAATATTCGGACAAAGCAATCGAGCTAAATTCTAAAAATGCAAACTTCTGGTCTGTTAAAGCACGTATACTGTCTTATCTTGCACGACATGATGAAGCGCTGGAGTGCAATGATAAAGCGCTTTCGCTAAACAAAAAGGATGGATACATTTGGGCGAACAGAGCATTCATCTATAAAAATATGGGCAATTACGCACAAGCGCTTGTCTGTCACGTGAATTCCTGTAAATATCTGCCTTATGATTCAGGCCTCTGGAATTTGAGAGGGATCACGAATTCCGAGATGGGAAATATTCAGAATGCCCTGATGTGCTATGAACGTGCACTCACCATAGACCCGAATAATGGGGTAATATGGAACAATAAGGCTTATGTGTATGAAGAACTGGGAAAATTTGATGAAGCGATACAGTGCTACAAACGGGCATTAAAAATTGATCCGAATGATGCTGAAGCAAAAAGTATGCTGAACGCATGTCTAAACCAACAAAAATAACAGACCTGTTTGTTAAGATCATTTCTGAGAGGTTA
>CAYWHL010000346.1:0-1726 GCA_964457995.1 uncultured Methanoregula sp.
CCTCAAGGAAATACCGGCTCCGGGTAAAAAGGTAGGCAAAAACAATGATGACGCATATCATCTGAAAGAGCGTGATGATGCTTTCAAAGATGCCTGCTTCCATACTCCATTAGGTTAGGGTTTCATAAAGAAATATTCCGCGATCAAAAAAGAGGATCTGCTAAGGGAGCCGTATATTAAAACGATTTCAGAAAAAGGATTCTCATGAGTATCCATATGTCGGATCATCGCGATTCTCAAACCCGGCTATTGGATTCCTTAAACCGTATGATATCGGATATGCAGGCATTATAGGGAGTTGGAATGCCGAGTCTTTTTCCTGCGGTGACAACGGCACCATTGAGATAATCGATCTCGGTCTTATGCCCGTGTAAAATATCCTGCAACATGGAAGAACTGTGCCCGGCCATCACCGGGATCAGGGCTCCATACAGGTACCCGAGATATGCATCCGGATCTCCCCACTGGAGGGAGAGACCTTCGCTTTTAACAACTGCAAAGATCTCCCGGGCAATCTGATCGATAATATGCCAGCTATCCGGTTCCTTAAGTTTCCCATACGTGACACCGGTAATAGCACTGATCGGATTTAATGAGCAGTTGATTAAATTTTTTGACCAGAGTTTCCCCTTAATATGTTCCGCAGTTTCAACCGGAATTCCTGCGCAGCTCATGAGATCAGAAAGACCCTGAACCCCTGCATCAAGTCCATCAGGAAACCTGCCGATCTGCATTGGTCCTGCATTAGCAGTGACACGAACTTCCCGATCTCCCGCCCGGACAAATCCGGTCATCACAACACCACCGATAACGTGATCAGAATAGTGTAAAATCGTTTCCTCATTACCGATACCATTCTGGAAACTGACGACTTCGCCGTTACCCATCACTCCCTGGTATTGCTCGCAAATACCCGCGGTATCCTGTGATTTTGAGGTGATAAGGATATAATCAAAATTCTTATCGTCCATCACTTCGCTGACACACGCAAACCTGCCGGTTTCATTTCCCCATGCCCCACTGATCAAAAGTCCATGGCTGGAGATTGTACTCGCATACGGCTCCCGTGTTACTGCAACAACTTCAGCAACCCGGGATAGTTTTACTGCCAGTGGAAGTCCCACTGCTCCGGCACCAAGAATAAGTATCCTGACCGGGCGTACCATACCCTGAAATATCGTGTCTCATTGGTAATCAATCTTCACGGATAATGATGCCGGCCGCACAGCAGAAAAATTCCCATGAAAATAAAAAAATTCTGGATGGCTGTTATGCCTCTTTCACTTTCACATCATACACCGCGTGCCACTGCCCCGGTGAGTACGACCGAACGATCCGTTCGGAAATAACTTCCCCACCGAGTCCTTGTATGCATGCGAGATGCTCCCCTTCAGCTGCGACAAGCGAATAGAAGTGGATCATCCCGCCAGCCTTGCAGAGCCGGAACGCTTCGGGTAAAAATTCCGTACCGGAGAGTGGCAGGTTCATCACAATCCGGTCGAATCGCCAAAAGAAGATCCCGGCAAGTCTCCTGGCATCCGCAAGCACCGGGAGCACGTTCTTTGTCCGGTTCTGTGAGATATTTTCAAGCATCAGTTCAACCGCATGAGGGTTGAGATCACAGGCAACCACGAGTGCGGCCCGCGCTGCGAGCGTAATTGCAAACGGCCCGACACCGGCAAACATATCGAGTACCGTCTCGTTCCTGCCCGTCTGCTGAAGAATG
>CAYWHL010000347.1:0-1717 GCA_964457995.1 uncultured Methanoregula sp.
TACACATATTTATACGTTGAGCAACGGTGGAATAATAACCGGTAAAAAGCGGCTTTTGGATATGGCTCTTGCCATTTTCCGGACTACTTGTTCATGATCGGATCATGGAGACCCGGAACTGTTTCTCCATCCCCACATCCATAAATACACAAAACGTATTAGGAATTAATGAGATAAGTCACTCACTAGAGTAGGAATATTATGGTCACTGATGCAATCAAGCAGGCAATCGGGGTTTTTTATCCGGTAGCTGATCCAGATGAAGCGCTTACTTCAGTGGTTCTCGAATGGATTGATATAAAAATATCCCGGATGGAAGAGCGTATCCGGAGTTTTGAGCGAAAATATGGAATGGATTATGGTGAATTTGATAAAAAAATCCGGGCATTTGGAGCAGTCTTTGAAGAGGAAGACGACTGGATGGATTGGGGCGATACGATTGACCTGGTTCAGCAACTAAAGAAAAACCGGGGCGAAGTCTTATCTCAGTTATTGATAGAATCCTGAATTGTAGAATATCCATTCGGAAACAATATCTCATGACAGGCAATCAGAGATATATTCTGGGCCTGAACAGGGGATGTCAAATGATAAAACCGGAAAAAACGGGAGGCATCCCGGTAACCGCAGCCAGCAGAATAATAATAACCGGCTGGTGCACGAGATAAATCAGAAGCGAGTGTCGCCCAAGAAATGAAAGGGGTGTCACGACGAGTTCCGGTATTTGCGGTGCCTTAAATCTCCGCTCACCATCAGCGTACAGGAATTTTCCAATCCCCATACCGATCAGAACCATCCCAAACCAGGGAAAGAGCGGCGTATAATCAACGGATGTGAAGCCGGGCGGGATAATGCCCAATGGCAGCAGAATTGCCGGACCGCTCATGCCCGAAATGATCCATCCGGCTGGTATGCACGCAAGTCCGATCAGAACGTTCAGCTTTCCGAAACGGAAAAAGAGCGGCGATAGCAGGACCGAGATACCGATCAGGTGCAGGATGCCAAATATCACAAAACCGTCCCGCAGGTACAGCCATGTTCCAAATGTAACCAAAAGCCCGAGCGCAAAGATGAAGATACCGCGAGTTACAAATTTGAGCGCAAGGGGAACTCCTGATATTTTTTTTTCTGCCTTATCGTGGCTGACAATTAACGACACTCCCACGATCAAGAGGAAGAGCGAAGCGGTTGCATACGCAAAGTACCGCCAGAAACCGGTCGATACATCAAGCGGAGCAATCCCAAAAAAACTGATATCGAACACCGTATGGAACAAGACCATCATCAGGATCGCAATGCCCCTGAAAAGATCGATCTCCCAGAGCCGCGAACCGGTTTCCATACAAAATATCAGTATTGGGGTCTGATATTAATTCGTACCTGACATGGATGAAAAAAGTCCACCCGCAACCATGCACCTAAATATCAATGCCGGGTATTCTCCTTAAGGACTTGAGTTCATGACGGCAAATCGGGACGAGCATATCATCGAAGCGATCGGCAGATGCCGCGTAATCGTACGCAATGGAAAAGTAATCGAAGTCGGAAAACCGATCATCGCTGACTGCCCGCTGGCAAAACGTTTTGCATTTCCAGTGCCGGAGATCACAACAGAAGCGGTAAAGGCAAATATCGAGCACCGAATCCGTGCGTTTGGCATGTGCACCTCCGCACGGGAAGTACTGGATACACGGCCGTTTGTCGGGTTTGGGGCTTC
>CAYWHL010000348.1:0-1714 GCA_964457995.1 uncultured Methanoregula sp.
CAAGCTCAGGCGCCAATCTGGGAGCAGACACCATCGATTACCAGAAACCATATAACCTGAGTTCCCGAAAAGATGTAACGATGAAACGGTCTAAAGATTTAATAACATAGAAATAAGTACAATTTCTCTTGCATTATTCCTCGTTACTCTATATGCAATTGTAACGAGGACAGGAGGAATTGTATATGGCGGCTATTGTATATCAGACCAATCGAAAAACCGGGATCACCTATGCATACGAGTCCATCGCTTACTGGGATAGGGATAAGCAGCAGTCCCGGGCGAGGCGCAAATGTATTGGGCGGGTGGATCCCGAGACAAAGGAGATTGTTTCTACCCGGAAAAGAAAAACGCCGACGCTTGGGGAGAAACCCAAACGAGGACCGGTGCCGATTACATGGACAGCCCGCTGCTTTTACGGAGCCACCTACCTCTTTGACCGCATTGGGGAGGATACCGGAGTGACGGAGGACCTGGAGACATGCTTTCCCGAGAGTTACCGGCAGCTTCTGTCCATTGCCTATTACTTGATTCTGGAGGATAAGAACCCCCTGAGCCGTTTCCCCCGCTGGGCCTCAATACATCGGCACCCCCACGGTGACAGCATCTCCTCCCAGAGAAGCAGCGACCTCTTTGCATCCATCACCGAGGAAGCCAGGCAGCGATTCTTTCGGCTTCAGGGAAAACGGCGGGTGGACAGGGAGTATCTGGCCTATGACAGCACGTCCATCTCCAGTTATTCAAAATGCCTCAGGCAGGTTCGATACGGCAAAAACAAAGATCATGAGCACCTGGCACAGGTCAATCTCACCCTGCTCTTCGGGCAACAATCCCGATTGCCATTTTATTACCGGAAACTGGCAGGCAACATTCCCGATGTGAAAACCCTAAGGAAACTGCTGGCCGACATGAACACGCTGGGTTATCAGAAAATCAAGGTGGTTCTGGACCGGGGCTTCTTCAGTGCGGCGAACATCAACGACATGTACAGGCATCATATGAAGTTTCTGATTGCCGCCAAGAAGTCCCTGAAACTCGTGAAGACACATTTGGACATTGTTCGGGACAAGATGCGCAGTTGGAACCATTATAGCCAGGCCTACCAACTCTACATGTATTCTCTGCCGGTTACTTGGGACTATGTTCAGGACCGCCCCTACAAAGGTGACACAATCCAAGCGGATCGTCGAATGTATCTTCATCTGTATTATTCCCCGGAGCGGGCTCTGGAGGACGAAAAAGCCTTCAACAGCCGGATGGTTGACTGGCAGGAAGAATTGGAAAGTGGTCAGCGCCATCCGGATCATGAAAAGCAGTATGCCAAATATTTTGAGGTGAAAAGCACGCCGGTTCGAGGTACGAAGATTATCGCCAAAGAAGAGGCTCTGGCGGAGGCGAAACGCAATTACGGTTATTTTGCCCTTTTGAGCAACGAAATAAAGGACGCGCTGGAGGCGTTGGAGATCTACCGGAACAAGGACCTGGTGGAAAAGGCCTTTGATAATCTGAAAGAACGGCTGAATCTGCGCCGGGTGGCCGTTTCATCGGAACAAAGTCTGGACGGCAAGCTCTTTGTGCAGTTCATCGCCCTCATCTTTTTATCCTATATCACGAAAAAAATGCAGGAAAACAACCTGTTCAAAAACTATACGATGCAGGAAGTTCTGGATGAACTCGATATTATAGAATGCTTTGAAGTGCCGGGACAGCAGCT
>CAYWHL010000349.1:0-1708 GCA_964457995.1 uncultured Methanoregula sp.
AAGCACCGGTGACATGCATCGGCCACACCCTCAAACGAACCGGCCTGATGCCAGCGAATGATCGCCACACGCTCCGCCCCCTCAACAGAACCCGGCCTCTTCACATCCGCCCTTTCGGTAGAGTTTTCCTGATGTATGTTGGCGAGAACTGAATTGTTTTGAATTTTTTATCTTTAATGTATACTACTTTTGCAGGCGAATCCCCGATCTTTTTCTCATCAATCTCAAAAAGGTCGGTTGCTTCCACAAGATTTTTGAGTTTTTTATACCCGTAGTTACGGGGATCAAAATCCGGAGACTGGTTGACCATGTTCCCCCCTACATCTGCAAGGTTTGCCCAGCCATCATTATTGGAACACGCGTCAACCGCAGATCGCAGCAGGTTTAATAATCCGGCATCACCCTTAAATTTGTCAGGACTTTTACCGGGTTTTGTTTCCTTTAAGGTTTCAGGAGGCTGTTCATCGGTCAGCCGGGTCTTTCGCAGGATCTCGGTATACACAAACTTGTCACATGCCTGGACAAAGGGCTTTGGGGTTTTCCTCTCTCCAAACCCGTATGCCAACAGCCCGGATTCGCGGATCCGTTGTGCCAGCCGGGTAAAATCACTGTCGCTTGAAACAATACAAAAACCATCGAATTTATTGGTATACAACAGGTCCATTGCATCGATGATTAACGCAGAATCGGTCGCATTTTTCCCTTTCGTGTAGTCAAATTGTTGTATAGGCTGGATTGAGTAGTTCAGCAATACTTCTTTCCAGGGTTGAAGGTTTGGGGTGGTCCAGTTCCCGTAAATCCGTTTCACGCTTGCGATACCATAGAGGGCAATTTCAGCCAGCAAACCTTCGATAATTTCAGGCTGGGCATTATCAGCATCAATGAGGACCGCCAGTTTTTTTTGCGGTAAAGCCTGAAGAAATGGATCTTTATCAAAACTCATATGCGTTTGATATTTATCGATGAGATATTCAAATTATTGATATATACACCGGAGTATGAGCCAGTACCTCTCCCTTATAAGAAGCGAGCAATCAGTTCTCATATTGCAGGTGAGTAAGTGAACCACGGAGAGCATGTCATTATTGGGATAATAACTTTTTTTGTGTATAATTTTTTCAATAATTCTAGGACTTACGCGGTTGAATTAGTCTGAAGCGAAAAACTCCCGTTAAAACTCCGGCAAAAAGGAATCGGATTAGAAAGTCGGTCGCGAGATAAAGAGGGAAGTTGCTGTTCGGTGAATCGAGCGTTTCGACTCGTACCAGCTGTTACCCGTATGCAGCCGCTGAGTTTCCAAGCGAAGAAAAGCCAGTAATGAAAGAAAAATGTGACCTCGTTGGACAATTTCTTTGCGTCCCTGGCATCTCTCGATGCCGCAACACTGCTTAATGCCTCGATGGTACACTTCGATGTTCCACCCGAGTTCTTTGAACGATTTCCTGTCGGGTTCTGAAGCATCGAGGATATCTGTAGCCCAATGTTCAGCATCTCTATCCGAGTGAACAACTCTGAAAACCTTGATGAAACCGTATTGGCGCAAGTGGACAATTCTTCCTTCTGGAGGGATTTCAATATCAGATATTTGGCGATTATACGTATGATCCGGATCTACAAGCCTGTTGGATTTGAGGCGAGTACACCAGTGCCATTTCAGAGACCGGATCAGTTTCAGGTTGTCGATACTCGAATACCATGAATCAAAGAG
>CAYWHL010000350.1:0-1704 GCA_964457995.1 uncultured Methanoregula sp.
CCTGCTCCTCTCTTTTACCGGACTGACAATGATAGTCAAACGGAATACACTTAAAATTCTTTCATAATCTTAATAGCGCAAAACTCACCGCACATCGTGCACTCTGTATCACCCTCAGCGAGGTCCCGTGCCCGTGCAGGGTCAAGAGCGCATTGTATCTGACCTTCACGATCGAGCGCCGCCCGCATCAGTGCGACCTTTTTATCGTTTTCCAAGTTTTTGTATTTTACCGTGTCGCCGATATGCGCAGCAATACGGAATGCGATGAGGCCTTCTTTGACGGACTCAGAACTAGGGAGCCCAAGATGTTCGGCGGGCGTGATATAACAGAGATAATCAGCTCCTGCCGCACTCGCAATATTCGCGCCTGCACAGCCGGCGATATGGTCATACCCCACAGCAATATCAACAGGCAGTGGCCCGGCAACAAAGAGAGGAAAGACTGCCTGCCGCTTCTGATACCGGACATACGAAGCGATCCGATCGCTCCGTACATGCCCCCCGGTCCCCTCGATGATTACCTGAATCCCTTTTTCATGAGCACGATGGGCAAGCACGACATTCTGCCGTATCTCTTCAAGTTGTGCCTTATCGCGCCGGTCGTGGATGCACCCGCTTCGCGCAGTATTTCCCAATGAAAGTATGATATCGTGCTTTTTGCAGATTGAAAGGACCTCATCAAAGTGTTCGACAAACGGGTTTTCGCACTGGTTTATCAGCATGAAGGCGCTTGTGATCGAACCACCTTTTGAAACAACACCGAGGATCCGTTTTTTCCTGCGGAACTCATGAAGCATGGTGTGACTCACGCAGTGGATCACGAACGAGCTGATACCCTGCTCAGCCTGCATAGTAAGTGTTCCAATAATATCCTCAGCAGTCATCTCCTTTAAGCCGGTTTCAACCACGGTCTGGTATACCGGCACGGTGGTTATCGGAAGTGTTGTACTGGCCATGATTGCCGCCCTGATTGCGTTGATGTCCCCGCCCATGGAAAGATCGCTTATCGTGTCTGCTCCGTATTGTTCGGCAATATGAGCCTTGGCAATCTCATCTTCAACGCAAACTTTACTGGTCGATGTCCCGATGTTGACATTGACTTTTGTGCAGAGTCCTTTCCCAATACCTGTGAAACGTTTGCCGCGCTGCATGATGACAGCGCTTCCTTCAGCCACCCTCCCGCACAGGAGCCCGGCATCAATTCCTTCTGCTGCTGCTACTGATATCACCTGGTGGGGAACCTTTCCTTGCCGTGCCTGCTCAATAAGGGTGTGCATTGTTTCCTTGCTCCTGATAGGGTTTTTAAAAAAAATGAATGCTCGTAAGCGAATCCTCTTGTAAAAACTATTCCCAATCATTCCTTTAATTTTTGGATAACAAGATTGGCCGCGTGTTCACCGGAGAGGAGCATTCCGCCGAACACCGGGCCCATCCGGCTCTCTCCTGCAACGGCGTTTGCTGCCATACCGGCAACTACCAGGCCGGGAAACACCTCCCGGGTATGCTCGAGAATCCGGAATTCTGCACGGTCAGCCCACATAAAACTCTCGCCTTTGACCTGAAGGCCTCCGCCCTTTTTCTCGACAAGCCGTGCTATGACTGCATCATGACCGGTAGCATCGACCGTATATTTACAGCCCATAACAAGCGGATCGACATGGAGTTTTCCCATCTCAACGGCAGTCCAGTTGATCACGAGCCCGC
>CAYWHL010000351.1:0-1690 GCA_964457995.1 uncultured Methanoregula sp.
TTTATTTAATCCTTCCATGATAATTCATTCATTCGTCTAAAGATTAATTTATTCAAACGAATTTCTTAATTAGAAACGATATCTCCTCTTTTCTTTAACTCATTTGCCAGTATATGGTGTATTATTCAACCCGAAACCCGATGTCTGGAGTGAAATATGTAAGTTATTGGATATAATTTTCTGTCAAAAGAAAATCGATATAAGCAATGTATAGAATAAACACACTTCAGTGAATTTTATGAAAAAAGAAAAAGATGACCAAAACGAAGAATTTAACAATGAATACAAATGGGACTGGAAAAAGGAATATGCTGATGTCCCTACTGACAAGATTATTAATGATTTGTTAAATACCGATGATTTTGAAAAGCAGTATAAGGCTGCTTATGTTCTTAATAAGAAAAGGTTACTAAAAAAATTAAAAAATACGTCTGATGTGGAAAAATTGGTAAAACGCCTTGATTTTTCAGAAAATGAATTAATAGGTGACGAATCTGAAAACGAAAATTTAGTTACAATATGGACTCTTGGGAAAATAAAGGATAAGAAAGCGGTAAAATTCTTAAGACGTTTACTGAAAAATAAACCGTCTGATGTTATGTCAGCAGCAGCTTGGGCTTTGGGTGAAATAGGCGATAAGACTGCCTTGCCTGCTCTGAAAAAAGCGGTAGAAGAATCAGAACCTCAAATCGAAATGGACTGGACTGGAGGTGTACCCGCTGCTGAAATGATGATTGAAGAGTTTGGACTCGAAGTAAAGGATGCTCCTGCATTTGTAACAATTTTTAATCAAATATCTCACGACACATTCAATTGTTATCCAATCACAAAGGCATTGAAAAAATTAGAGAGATTACAATCCTAATCACTTTTTTTTCAAGGTTCAGTCAAGGCTAAGCCCTGAGCACCCCGACATATATTCAGCCCGAGGGCCCGAGGGCAGGAGCCAAAGAACAAGAATGGCAGATTTCGTACAGAACTCACAGACCAAAACTGCGGTTCGCGAACTTGCGAGCCCAATTGCAAGCGTAACGGCGTTCAACCTGATCGTCCAGTCGGTTATCACCGACAACCCGTTTGCGTGTGTAGCATATATGACTGCCGGAGAGAACCACGACCCGGTTGAGAAGACCAAGGAAGGGTACACTGCCCGGCTTGTGTATGAAGATGCAAATGCAAAGTCCATCGGCACTGCATCACACAAGTTCAGCACCCTTGCGGGGTTCAATGCCGGTGTGACCGCGCTGCTTGCCGCTGCTGCTGTCACGACCGCACATGGCGGAACGGCACTCCACGATGCAGAGAATGATGCGTTCGCTGCAACCCTCAAGTGCCACGATGCCAACGGTGAACTCTACATGGTCAACTTCAGCCGTGACCGTGTGACCCTCACGTCCTACTCGGACGAGGCCATCCGCACCGCGGTCGAGACCTGGGCGGACACCGTCCCGGACCTCGCGTAACGCAACCTGACGAAATGACCCGGAGGGGAGGAGCCCCCTTTGGGCCCCTCTCTTCTGTGGTCCTCTCGTCGTTTGCGGAGGACCATTATGGAAACCGAAATGGTAGGGATTCTGCTCGGAGTTGTGCTCCCGCTGTATCCCATGCTGTTTGCCATCTACCAGAAGATCGGCAAATATGACGAGATTGTTGAGGAGTTCAAACAACTCCGGGCCGAACATGACGCCCA
>CAYWHL010000352.1:0-1682 GCA_964457995.1 uncultured Methanoregula sp.
GTATTGGCATTGCTGTGATTTGCCGGTTCCACTAAGAAATTTATTCTCTCGTTTTATGAGTTGTTTTCCCCCTGCGGGTGTAATCGTGGTGTCAAGGCCTGTGGAAATAATGGAATACAATGGATTTTTTTTGCCTGGTTTTGTAAAAAATGGACGCTAAAGACTAATAAATACGCTATCGACACATCTTCCGCTCAATGGGCTGTAATGTACTCCTCATGATCGGATCTTGAAGTCCCGCTCTTTCGGATAATCTTCGTTTTCTGCTCTCGCAGAAAACTCCGTATGTCGGAGTTTCCTCAGCGAGGACTACGCGAACCCCTACCAGGGCGAAGCGCAACCCTCATCAGGGTGCTATGCAATCCTCTCGCCCGACCAAGTAATCCTCACACCCCAGTGAGGATTTCATTTTAAATCCGAATCCTTTTTCCTGAAAATTGCTTAAATCCTTATTAAAACTTTACCCTTTTCTAATATGAAATCTCTTGTTATTATATTAAAATTGTAGCAGGCTTTAATACACTGGGTGTACCTATCGCACACTCAAAAGAATGATCTGCGGAAAGGAAGACAAATCAATGCCATTCAATGAGAATAAACGTTTAGATCCCTCTCAAGTTCAGGACCGTCGTGGGCAGGGGGTGGGAAAAACAATTGCAATCGGAGGCGGCGGACTTGGTCTTATAGTCTTGTTAGTTTCCATGCTGCTGGGCGTGGACCTTCGTGACTTGACTGGTTTAGATCAGGTCGTTCCTTCGACATCTGAAACATATACCAATGATGTAAGCAATCTGGAAGCAGAATGCCAGACAGGTGCAGACGCGAACACTCGTCAGGATTGCCGTATCGTGGGATTCGTCAACAGCATCCAGGCATTCTGGGCTGATGAATTTGCACTCAATGGGATTGAGTATGCCCCGGCCGAGACAGTGCTTTTCACGGGATCAACACAGGCTGCCTGTGGCTACGCATCAGGTGCGTCTGGACCGTTTTATTGTCCGGAAGATCAAATGGTATATCTCGATCTCTCTTTCTTTGATACGCTTCATTCGCGATTTGGTGCCCAGGGCGGTCCGTTCGCGGAGGCTTACGTCCTGGCGCATGAATACGGTCATCATATACAGAATCTCCTCGGTATTTTGGATACCTCAAGCGGTATGAGTAGTACAGGGCCCCAAAGTATGTCTGTCTTTACTGAACTTCAAGCTGACTGCCTGGCTGGCATCTGGGCATACCATGCCACTGAAACCGGTTATCTGGAGCCGTTGACAAGCGAGGAAATCTCCCAAAGCCTGGATGCTGCGGCTTCCGTGGGGGATGATCGCATCCAGAGCCAGACACAGGGATATGTCTTCCCCGAGGCATGGACTCACGGTTCATCCGAACAGCGGTTGGCGGCGCTGGAGGATGGGCTGCAATCGGGTGATATAAGCACATGCGATACACCGGGATGGACTGATTAACCTGTCATCTATGTAGCACGATGTACCCCTTATGATCAGGACTTGTTGTCCTGTTCGTTTGGAGTATTTCCGTTCTTTGCTCATGCAGAGGACTCTTAATGGCCAAGGTTCGAACACTCACCAGTGCACTTCGCAGCCCTCACCAGGACTCTGAGCAGTCTTCTCGCTTTGCCTGCGTATTCTTCGTGTGCGTGATTAGACAGCCATTGGCATCATTTA
>CAYWHL010000353.1:0-1671 GCA_964457995.1 uncultured Methanoregula sp.
TCTCTTTGAAATAGGTAAAGTCTTCGGTCAGGGCGACCAGCCGCCATGCTGCTTCCTTCAAAATTCCTTGCTGACGTTCAAAGAGATCAAAAAAAAGGGTGTCCTTTGATATCAGCAATTCCTTGATGCCCATGCGTCATCCCCCATTTATCATGGTGTTATTTCTGCTTATATGTCGCGGATGAAACGCTATTGCAGGAAAATTGCCAGCAGGGAGTGCTTCTGGGGTTGTCAGAGAAGGGAGCACCGCCATTTTTCCGGTAGCGATAGCGGTTGCCACCGCCTTCACTAGGATAAGCAGTCTTGCAAGAATCTGGAGTAAAATAGGGGTTGAAATTGTTCGCCTATTCATAATGTTCAACATAAAATAATCGGTTTTAAATATACCCTTTTTCGACATAGAATATAGTGATATATATATCAACCATTGAGAAATAGAGACATAGTGGAATTCTCGTGAGGTGAGGGTATATGGAAATCCGGAGAGTCCAGTTTACTGGCGGGTCATCGTACATAATCACGCTGCCGAAGGAATGGATAGATGCACAGAAAATCAAGAAGAACGATCCGCTGGGAATTGAGCTCCAGGCAGATGGGACGCTGCTCATAACAAAGACCATTGATCAGGAGCCTCTGCAACGAAAAAAGGAATTTTCTGTTGATAGATTTACAGAACCGGCGTACCTGTTCCGGCTGCTGATCGGTGCGTATATCTCGGGCATTACGACGATTACGATAACATCAAAAGAACGGTTTCCCCCGTTTGTCAGAGTGGTGGTTCGGGATTTCACCCATATGACGATCGGGCAGGAAGTAGTCGAAGAGAATGATTCGATGATCATATTAAAAGACCTGCTCAACCCGTCAGAGATGCCGTTTGCAAACTCCATCAAGCGGATGTTTGTGATCGTGAAAGCAATGCACAAGGATGCGATCACCGCGATCAGGACAGGAAATTCATCCCTTGCTGCTGATGTGACCGCCCGCGACAATGACGTGGATCGTCTCCACTGGCTCATTGCCCGGCAGACTCACATGATCCTATACAATGTCGCACTCTCAAAAAAGATGGGAGTATCTCCGGGAATGGCAGTACATTACTTCGTTATCAGCCGGATCATCGAGCGGATCGGTGACCATGCCGAGAGAATTGTGAACAACGCAAACGTGATTCTCAAAAGAGAGATCGATCCTTCGATCATAAGCATGATCTCCAAAGCAAGCGAGATTTCCATTAGTATCTTTGACCGCAGCATTATCTCGTTCTTCAACAACGATATGAAAAAAGCGCACCAGACTATTGAATCCGTACAGGCTCTTGAGGCGGTCTGCGAGGATATCAACAACCTTGTGCTCCAGCAGGAAACATCTGATGCCATCGCGCTCGGTTACATTACGGAAAGTGTCAGGAGAGCGGGGGAATATGCAGCAGATATCTCGGAGAATGTGATCAATTATCTGGTAGAAGAAAAACAATTTCAGAAAAAGGAGAAATCTGCCAGATGATCTAAAAACGGTGAGTGCCATTTTCCTTATATCGAAAAATCTCCCCATATCCGAGTTAGGATTTCTTTTATTTTTTTTACACAAAAACAAATTAGAAAAGAGCTTTTGATGTAGAATGAAATACGCCCCGGCCGGGACTTGAACCCGGGTCAAAAGATCCGCAAT
>CAYWHL010000354.1:0-1669 GCA_964457995.1 uncultured Methanoregula sp.
CAGAACCTGTACGCAAAAACCTACAAAAATGGCACCCAGATTAATTGTGTTATCTCAACAATGAACGGGAATAAATTCATCAGTTCACAACATTTTGGAGTCCAGAACCTTGCAGGGTTTGGTGCTAAGGGAGTCACATGGTATCCAAATGCAATGATCTGGATCGATTACACGGACAAGACATTCCACCCGGGAGATGAGGTTACACTTGAAGTTTTTAACAGCACAACCAATCAGATCATCTCACGTCACATGTACACCGCATGAAAAAGTATCCAATGAAAAAAGATTGCGGATTTTAAGGTTATTCATCCAGTCGTTTGAACACACCTTTTTTTACTTTTAGAATTTTGCATTCAGGACATCGCCAGGTATCAGGCACATCTTCCCAAGCCGTTCCGCAGGCAATTTTGTTTTTTGGGTCTCCCTTAACCGGATCATAAATATAGTGGCATTCCAGACATACCCATCGTGCAAGGTTTCCAGACGGTGTCAAATCAATTCAACTCCATAAGATCATTTCTGCTAATCTCATTTTTCTGCTAATATTTATGAATACTCCCATATTCGCTATCCCCTTTATTGGTGAGAGTTCGGTAAAATCCACAATTTACCAGATGGCGTGAACAAAGGCGCGCTACTCTAAGCGGTTCGGGAATCTTTCCATCATGCGTAAAATCATTGCACAATTTCATCGCATCAGTCAGGTTCAATCCAAATGCGCGCAGGAAAATGGTCTGACCGGTGTGAAGTGTGACCGGTATACGCCCGCCCAGTCTCCTGTAGGCAACAACTCTCTCCTCATCTCCGGGAAAATGATGCCTTATATCCGCTTCAAGTCCATCTGACTCTTCGTAAGAGACACAGATTAACGGGATGCCGGTTTCCCGCGAAATTCGTTCTGGATCTACCACATTGAACCATGCAATGACACAGCCAGAGAGCATAATCACATTGATGTCTAGTCGGTTAAGATCCCTCACCATAACAAGAATATTATCAGTTGCATCCATACCCCCGACAGTCACGGTACCAAATGAAAAGCCATCAATACGGAGATCCTTTCGCATCACCACCCCTGCTAACGTAGAACTGGTGCGGCCGGCAAAACTCTCTGCAATACCAAATGCGCGCAACCCTTTTTTTGGGATGTGCATAGAAGCACTTATGCCCCCCCATTAAAAATACTATACCAATGAAATTCAACAAAGATGAGGTCTGCATATTAATTCCCACGTTGAATGAAGGTCCGACGATCAGTTCAGTCGTGCGGGAGTTTGTAGCACTCGGTTATACTCATATTCTGGTCATTGACGGAAAGAGTACAGATAATACCGTAAAAAGTGCCCGCGATGCCGGGGCAACAGTCCGCACACAATCCGGCAAGGGAAAAGGAAATGCGATCATTGAGGCTTTTGAGGTAATAGAGCAGCCCTATATCCTCATGCTTGACGGTGATGGCACCTATTCTGCAAAAGATGCTGAAAAGATGCTGACTCCGTTATTTCTGGGATTTGATCAGGTTATCGGAGATCGCCTCATCAATGCTGAAGAGGGTGCTTTTTCCCATCTCAATCTCTTTGGAAACCATATGCTCAATCTTCTCTTCAAGGTTGCCCATAGCCGGGATCTGCACGATATCTTATCAGGATACCGCGCATTTACAAAA
>CAYWHL010000355.1:0-1664 GCA_964457995.1 uncultured Methanoregula sp.
AGATAATGAAAACCGGATTAACTTTAAAGCGGCAATCCAAACCCAAATCAACAAAATGATTACAGCAGGGATGTCATTGAACCTGGCCCGGACTACAGACGAATGGGGAAGCGACACAGGTGCTGATCAGGCATTCTATTGTAACCCATACTTTATCCCAAGAGATACGGATGGTAATTTGATTTTCCAACCAGGTGGTCAGGCTGCTCTTGGCTCGACAACCGGAGGTCAGTTTTCTTCACAGGTCAATCCTCTGATCGATATGGAAAATACAATTAACGGAGCCCAGAAACTTAATATTTTAGGAAATGCATACCTTGCGATTACCCCAATAAAGAATTTGACTTTCAAGACCACTCTGTCTCCGAATATTTATCAGGGGAAAGACTTTTTATATGAAGAAGCACTGACATCGTCGCGTCAATCGAAAGGTACCGATAGGGCATCGGTTGAAACCGCAAACATGTTCGACTGGACATGGGATAACCAGATTAATTATTCGCTGATTGTTGGCGACCATTCTTTTAACGCCATGGGATTGATCAGTATGAATAAATATACCAGGGAAGATTTTGATATATATGGTGAAGATTTTACAGCAAACACTTCTTTTTATGATATGGGATCGGCAGCAGTCGTAGTGTCACCTGCCAGTCAATATACAGAACATAGCCTGATGTCGTATGCTGGTCGTTTGAACTACGCCTACAAGGGTAAATACTTGGTTACAGCAACTGTAAGGGCCGATGGTTCTTCAAGGTTTAAAGAAGATTACAGATGGGGCTCTTTCCCGTCTGCTGCTATCGCCTGGCGTGCTTCCGAGGAAAATTTCCTGCAAACCAACTGGTTGAACGACTTAAAATTCCGTCTGACCTACGGAGTATCGGGTAATAATAATGTTAACGACTATGCAACATCTACCGTGGCAAGTTCTTCAGCATATTATGCTTTTGGACCGAGTATATCTTATGGTTTAGGGCCAAATGGAATCGTGAATTCAGCCATTCAATGGGAAAAAACATCAGAAATAGACTTTGGAATTGACTTTTCTGCATTCGAAAATCGTTTGAATATTGTTACCGATGTCTACGATAAAGTTTCCGACGGATTGTTAATGGATCGCAAACTTGCTGTTGAAGCCGGTGGTGGCGCAACGGTGGTCGACAATATTGGTAAGGTAAGCAATAAAGGTTTTGAAATTATGCTTAATACTGTCAATGTTAAAACAAGGGACCTCATATGGAAGACAACCATCTCGTTTGCCAGAAATAAAAATGCAATTGAGGAACTCTATGGCGGGGATGTGACCGAGGATCTTGGTAACTTATGGTTTGTCGGACAACCCGTTGGTGTATTTTATGGTTACGTTTTTGATGGTGTTGTCAGCGATAAACCGATTACAGTAACTCTCCCCAAAGCTATTACAAATGCTCATCTGAAAGACGGTACTACATTTTCGGGGGCAATGGGCGATGTAGTTACATTTGATCATGCCTACGAGTATTATTATGCTGCATATGGATGGACCGAAGGATCGCCCATTATGAAAGATCTAAACAATGATGGAGCAATCACCGGTGATAAAGACAGGAAAATTTTAGGAATAGAAGAACCCAGTTGGACAGGAAGCTTCAGTACATCACTGACATATAAAAATTGGGATT
>CAYWHL010000356.1:0-1658 GCA_964457995.1 uncultured Methanoregula sp.
TTGACGATGCACTCCTCAAAACTTCTGTGGGAAAGGCGATTGAACAGTCCGGAACCAGTGTCGTGACCTTCTTCGACCTCATTGTCCGATGGTTCATTTACCTGATCGCAATTGTTGCAGCCGCCAATGTCCTTCAGCTGGAGTTCCTCACCACCCTCTTCCAGAACATTGTAATCTATCTGCCCCACATTGCGATGTTCCTCATTATCCTGATTGCAGGATTTATTATGGTCGATTACTTCGCAGATCTCCTTGCGGCATGGGGAAAAACCCAGGACATCGAATTTCTGGGTGTTCTTATCCTGATCCTGCGGGTATTCTTTTACTTTATCATTCTCATCCTCGCACTATCCCAGCTACTTATCGACCTCACCATCATCTACACCTTCATAACCCCTATCGCATGGGGAGTGGGGATAGGACTTGGGGCCGGAATTGCCATCTTCCTCGGGTTCGGCCTGAAAGACCGGGCACCCGGGATCATGGACGACTTGCTGAAAAAGCTCGAAAAGTAATCACTTCCTTTTTTTGAAATAAGTTGGATGAAAGTGACCAACAACCTTAATATTTAACAGGTTTCATCAACGTTTGGTGAAGGATTTGGCAACAGGGAAATTTGAAGTCTACCAGGACAAATCCGGGCATTACCGGTTCAGACTCAAAGCCGCTAACGGCGAGATCATCGCGGTGAGCGAAGGTTACAACTCAAAGGCATCCTGCATGAACGGGATTGAAAGTGTGAAGAAGAATGCTCCGACCGCAATGGTCGTCGAGGTTAAGGAGTAGGGACTAATCTTCATTGTAACACGAATCGATCCCAACCTGATTCTCTCTCCCTTTCCTTACTTTTCAGATGAGTTTACCCTGGTCCAGAGGTTTTTAGCCGAATGCTGCCCCGGATGCCCTTTTCTTTTCACGAAATAGAATACACTCCGGTGACGTCTGCAATCAGATCGTGCACGAATGATCAAGGCTCCATTAAACAGCTCTGCCGCAAAACCACTACTATTTTCCACCAGAAGTGGACGAGGGTCCGCTGGCACTACTGCCCGCTCTGTGGCCTGATCTTACCAGACTGAACCTTCCTCCTTTTAGGGGCATCACTGAATTGGGCTGCCCGTCGTGATCGGCGGATTACCCTCTTTTTTATCTGTGGCCGGATCGGATTCCTGTAAGAACCCCACAGAGTTTAATAACGCAGATAGTTGAACGTACGGTATTTTGAACGAATGCCGGCATTACTCTGAAGGTAAGAATTTATTATTGTACGTGGTCTATGGATACATGCCAGGACAAAGAAAAATTTCACCATTCCCGTTTTCCCATTTTAAGTGAACGGGTTTTTTGCAGGAACAATAAGCATAAGAGATGTGAATTATGGTACGATGGCCAAGGGATCTTGGATTAGAGTTCCGCATGATCGTAACGCTGTTTTTGCTTATGGTAATATATTTCGTCTTTATCGCGGTGCTTGCCTATATCGGAGTCGAAACACTTTTCCTCGTAGGTATCGTGGCCATCGTTCTCCTGCTCCAGTATTTTTTCTCGGACCGCATGGTCCTGTGGTCTATGGGTGCACGTTTAGTCTCGGAACAGGAAGAACCTCGACTCTATGAAACCCTGACACGCCTGTGTGCAATTGCAGGTAGCGACCACCG
>CAYWHL010000357.1:0-1656 GCA_964457995.1 uncultured Methanoregula sp.
TCCAGCGTTGTTTACAGTTTTTCGGGATAAAAGTATTCAAGCAGTTTTTCCTCCGGGGTCAGTCCGCCAATTCCTTTGTGGGGTTTGACACCGTTATAGTAGTTGATAAATCGGCGTAATTCGTTCTTCCTGTGCGCCGAGGAAGAGAATTGGGTCTTATTATGCCACATATCCATGATGGTTTTAATAACTCGCTCCGCCTTACCGTTAGTCCTGGGGGTCTTGACCTTCGTAAACCGCTGTTCAACCCTATGATCACGACACAGAGTCATGAAGGCATGGTGATCCGGATCTCCCCTGTACTCTTTCCCGTTGTCGGTATAGTACTGTTCTATCGTATAAGGGCATTCCTCCAAGGCCTGTTCCAGAAACGCCCTCGCGGAAGACTGGGTCTTGTCTGGAAGAATCGCCGCATACAGCTCCCGGGAGAAATCATCAATGGCCACAAACAGATACTCTCTTCTACCGAAGGCCGATTCTCCTGTGAGCAAGGGCAGGCGCTTCGTGTCACCATGCAGCATCTGGCCGGGATAATCTTTGTTGTAGCGCTTGGCCTGCTTCTTTAAACGGGCCTCGATGACCTCCTCGATCTTTGACAGACGTTTGATGCCGTATTTCAGACAGCAGAACCGTCTGTTCGTACTCCGGTGTATCGAAAAGTCCCGCTGCCTGCCACGCTGAATAATCTTGTAAATCGTGGGACGGGATACATGATAGGCCTCAGCCAGACAGCTGACTTTCTTGCCCTCTTCATGATACTCCCGGTAAATCTCCTGACGCTGAATCGGTGTCAACCGTGTCCGTTTGTGAATGACCATGGGACTTCCTCCTCTCTACTTATTCTCTCGCAGGAAATCCCGAAAATGTAAATAACGCTACCTTATCTCACAATTAAGAAGTAGTCTTTTATTGTATCAATAATTCTATTTTCTTCATCATCGCGCATCGCAGGCCCTATCGGCAGACTCAGCACCTCTCTGTGAATCCGTTCTGAAACAGGCAGTTCCATGTGGCTCATCTCTTTGTAGGCCCCTTGCTTATGTGGTGGCACGGGGTAGTGAATCAGGGTTTGAATCCCTCGATCCGCAAGATGTTTCTGCAATTGCTCTCTCTCAGAAGTGCGCACAACAAAAAGATGCCAGACGGGTTCCGCCCAACCGGGAACATACGGTAAAGTCAAACCTGATGCATCTGCCAGTCCTTTGAGATACATATCCGCGACCACTTTTCGCCGCCCGTTCCATTCGTCAAGTTTACACAATTTCACTCTTAAAAAAGCAGCCTGCATTTCATCAAGTCGGGAATTAAAACCTTTCACTTCATGTTGATATTTAATGCGGGAGCCATAATTTCCCAGCATCCGAATTCGTTCTGCAAGGGCGGAATCATTTGTCGTCACCGCACCGCCGTCGCCAAAGGCTCCAAGATTCTTCCCTGGATAAAAGCTGAACCCTGCGGCATTGCTCAAACCGCCCACGCGCTTCCCTTTGTATCGTGCCCCATGGGCCTGGGCTGCGTCCTCAATTACTTTTAATTGATACTTGTCGGCAATTTCCAAAATTGCATCCATATCGGCCGGTTGGCCATAAAGGTGTACAGGCATGATCGCCTTTGTCCTCTCCGTTATGGCCGCTTCAATTCTGGTTGGGTCAATAT
>CAYWHL010000358.1:0-1633 GCA_964457995.1 uncultured Methanoregula sp.
TATTTGCCGATCGAAGAGAAGCTGAGAGAGGAGTTGGACAGGTTGGACAGGTGAGACAGGCCTATTCCAGGACCAATCGACCAGTTGCTGTTCCAGTTTCCCCTGTCACCTGCCAGATGTATAGTCCTCCGGGTAATGGTGGCCGATTCAGGGTAACCCTGCCATAACGAATCATCGTCTGGTAAACTTCCTTTCCGACGTAATCAAACAGTTTGAATTCCAATCTGCTTCCTTGCTCGAATTCATCCAGTTGGATGATAATCCTGTCCCTGACCGGATTTGGATAGATTGCCATTCGGAATTCATGACTCAGATTTTGCAATTCATCTGATACCAATATATTACAGCTTGTCGCGACCGGATTACCCCATTCTTCACTTCCCTTTTTAAAGTAAATGAGCTGAATCGAATAACTCTCGAACACTTCGCTTGAACTGTACCGGGTTCGTCCCAATCCTGGAGTGAACGATTGTGAGGATGCATATTCAAATGGCGGATTCCAGCAGGGTGGGGAGCTGCCATAATAGATTCCATCAAAAGTTTTATGAGTTTGCCTCCCATTGAATTCGGAAAATACCCTGCTATAGATACGAGTAGCCTCATTTAATCTGATGAATTCCAGAGGCAATTCCAAAATATATGATGTATCCGACTGAAAGTTAACGGTTTGTGTTATCGTATCAAAAGCAAATATAACATTCGGAGGTGGGACAGAAGCCTTTTTTTTCTGACACCACTCAATGGTGTAAATGATCCTGTTGGAGTCGGGAATTTCAACTTTATCAAGAATGGTCCATATAACCTTTATGTCAACATATACACCTGATGTGTATTGTGACCCATGAAAATGAAATACATCCCCGACGGAATAGTTATACACCTCATTCCAGGTGATGTTCTGTATCCCAACAGGAGGTGAGGTCTTACCCAGGAGTGTATAAAACACAGAAACCGTGGGGATGGAATAGATATCCAGCATGCGTGTCAGGCCATAATGTTTGCTTAATTTAATTTGTTGCGCGTTGAGGATATGTGCAATATTATTTCCGGTATTATCCTTGGCCTGAAATTCGATGACCTTCACCGAGTCAACGATCCCAAGAATTGTATCCGTATTGAGAGAAACGATCGATGCCTCAATGTAGTCCCCAGATGGGTAAGAAAAAAAAGTCCATGAATATCCGAGCCCTTCGGTGGTGTGAAGAGTTATTTGGGCATTATCCTTGTTGTAAAACTGAAAGACCCCGGAAGGTTTCTTTGTGACCATTAGTCCCAGAAAACAGCCCGAAGTAGTATCATAACAGTCTCCTCCCTGGGGCTCCCTGATTGCCCGGTAGGAGTAAAAAACCGTATCAGGATTTTGGGAAACATCTGTGCTATCCAGTCTGAATGCAAGAATGGTCCCCGAATTATTCCGGTAAAAAGTAATCCCCGGCGAACAGATGTTCTGGTAATACTGTGCCGTAAGAACAACCGGAACTACGAATAGCAGAAAGAGAAGCGATCGTTTCATATGGAATAGAATTAATTGATAAAGAAACGGTATAAATCGAAAATCGAAAAATCGAAAATCTAGACGTCCCTGTTATCTTGTATCACCATCTCCATTTCAGTTAGTTCCAACGCCACCAGG
>CAYWHL010000359.1:0-1624 GCA_964457995.1 uncultured Methanoregula sp.
GAACCGCTGAGTTTGAGATATTTTTTCAGTGTCTCGGATGCTTCTGCATAGTTTATCGGAATTTTCATATCTGTTGCCATAAGACTTCACCAGGATGATCTCTTAATAGAGATATGTGTATGTCTAGAGCATGTGATGGGAATTATTTAAAGATAGTGACTGTTTGCTTTTTTTTAAGAGGTTACGGGTTTTTTTCCATTACAATTGGAATGCAGCGGGAAGAGTTTTTACACAAACTTTCCTTAACCGGGGATGCTGGAATTGAAACGTGCAAACTCATGGATTGTTCTTGTCATACGTGCTACTTTCTGGGATAATGCGACGGGATTTTTTTTAAGACCTCCGCGTACATTAGCCACGTTTTACCGCAAACCTGATAGCTTATTTCCCTCAGCGCCAACCCTATAGTGTATGAAGCCTGCAACGCCCGGGACCCCCTCGTCGTCACGGAACAACAACTTGGCACAGTTTTTTTCCACCCATCCTTCCCGGGCGGACAATTTCTCGGAATCCGTGATCCGGGAGATGACCCGCCTATCCCTGAAACATAACGCGATCAACCTTGCGCAGGGTTTCCCGGATTTCCCCTGCCCACCTGAATTAAAGATCGCGGCATGCGAAGCGGTCAACGAGGACTACAACCAGTATGCGATCACGTGGGGGGCACAGGATCTCCGCGAGGCACTCGCAGCCCGGGTGAAGCAGTTCAACGGTATGGCCTTCGACCCGCAGGCAGAGATCACAGTCACCTGCGGTTCGACCGAAGCGATGATGGCATCAATGCTTGCCATCATCCAGCCCGGGGATGAAGTGATCGTGCCTGAACCATTCTACGAGAATTACGGGCCTGATGCACAGATCTCGGGTGCAGTGCCGCGATATGTCCACCTCTCAGATGATTTCTCCATTGATGAAGAGGCATGGAAATCCGCGTTCACCAAAAAAACCCGGGCGATCATCATCAACACCCCCAACAATCCGACCGGCAAGGTATTTTCCCGGCAGGAACTCCGGTTCATCGCTGACATCTGTATCGACAATAACGTGATCGCTATCACGGACGAAATTTACGAGCACATCCTGTATGATGGCAGGAAACATGTCTCGATCGGGTCTCTTGACGGGATGCATGACCGGACTATCACAATCGGGAGTTTTTCAAAGACCTACAGTGTCACCGGATGGCGTGTCGGGTATGCACTCGCAGGTAAAGAGATCACGTCACGCCTTCGCAAGATCCACGATTTCTTAACCGTGGGTGCACCCGCCCCACTGCAGCATGCCTGCGTTGCGGCGCTCCAGCTGCCGGAATCCTATTATCGGGAACTCGCCCGGGAATATGATAAGAAACGGCACATCCTTTTTGATGGGCTCATAAATGCGGGATTTTCCTGCGAGCTGCCGGAAGGCGCCTACTATATCTTCACGGATATTGCCGGTTTTGGCATGAAAGATACAGAATTTGCCCGCTATCTTGTGGAAACGGCCGGGGTTGCAGCGGTGCCGGGTAGCTCTTTTTACCACGATGGGGGAGAGACGAAACTCCGGTTCACCTTCTCGAAAAAGGACGAGACGCTCCACGAAGCCTGCCGGCGCCTGGAAATGCTCGACATCGGGTAATTTC
>CAYWHL010000360.1:0-1610 GCA_964457995.1 uncultured Methanoregula sp.
CTTTGGTATTGTAACGTTGATTGCCGTCGGGTTCTCATTGCTTGGTGCAATCTTTATCATGCCCGCAGTGCTGTCGATCATGGGCCAGTTTACCGCATGGCTTGACTCACGAAAACAAAAAAGCCCGGAATAACATTTTATTCCGCTCTCCCTCATTTTTTGATATTCTATTCTGCCATCTGCATCTTCTTTTACACATTCCATCAAACGTCAAAAAATATTAATACCGCTCGAAACAACGTTTGGATACAAATTTAATTGATTTAAGTCAATTTAATTTGTTTGAAACAATTCCGGGTTCAACGAGTGATCTTATGCAAATTATGAAAGGTATTGTCCTCGCGCCTGTGTTCATATATATTATCGCCCTTAAACCCGATATCCTTATACAGCAAAAAATCTTCTCTGAAGAAAAGATCAATGCGGCAAGGAACGAGTTCTGATGAAATTCAAATACACGCTTGAAGTTCTGACCGTGATTGCGATTCTGGCGTTCTGCGCAGTATTCCTTTACACGAGTTTGACAATGAGCGGGGCGGAATTTTCAGGCTCTGATAATGTAGGATCAGGACTTATCGCTAAACTAACCGGAACACCTGTAGAAAATTTCCAGCCGCTCATCTCCCAGTGGGAACCACCTAGCGGTGAAATCGAGTCCTGCCTGTTTGCGTTCCAGGCAGCTGTCGGGGGGATTCTTGTTGGCGGTGTATTTGGTTATTGGATCGGGCAGAAGAAAAAAGCATAATCGGTACTGGGAGTAACGATAATCTATGTTTGAGGAACTTTTAGAAGACATTGCCCAGAAGAACGGGCTTCGGGAGGTGAACACATACTTAAAACTGGCTGCCGGTCTCGGAGCCATCCTCCTCTGTCTCCTCTCTTCGAGTTATCTGTCTCCGCTTTTTATTGCCGTTGTTCTAACCTGCGCAATTCTTATTCTTGCCCGGGTGGATGCCAAAACCTATGCAGAACTTTTCATTATCCCCTTCTGGTTTGCTATCATGAGTGTGGCTGGCATTATCCTGATTACCGGGGGACAGGATATTTTCTGGCAATGGAATATCCTGCCATCGTTCTCACTATCCATCACACGACAGAGTATAAACCAGGGGTTGTTTGTTTTCTGCCGGGTTATTGGCGGGATGTCGGCGATGATATTTATTGCCTTAACCACCCCGATGACAGATATTTTTATTGTGTTTCGCCAGTGCAGGGTCCCGGAAGTAGTGATTGACCTCATGATGATTATTTATCGCACGATCTTTATCCTGATCGACCAGGTCATTCAGATCTACCAGGCGCAGGTGATGCGCCTTGGTTATTCCACCTATCATGAATCCTTACATTCCTTTGCCACTTTATGCGGAGCTGCATTCATTGCCAGCTGGAATGCAGGAGAAGATCTGATCCGGGCAATGGATGCACGGTGTTATGATGGGAAATTTGCCCTTCTGGGGGAGAGCCGGCCTATTGAACGGGTGCCCTGCATTGCGGTTGTGTGCTTTCTTCTTATATCGACAGCCGTTGTGATTGTATCCGGAAATATGACTATAATTTAGGATGAGCCATGAGCAGCATCATACTTGAAGCCCGCGATATCCGGTATCGTT
>CAYWHL010000361.1:0-1600 GCA_964457995.1 uncultured Methanoregula sp.
TCCAATCCGGCAGTTTTAATTATTTCAGCCAGGTCAGATGGGGGCATCCAGCCAACCAGGCTTTTTATCCTTCGGAATGAGTTCGTTGAAACGAACACTCCCCCAGTGATCCATTTGCCCAACACAACTTCATCTTCAAGTTGAGGCGAAATAGTCCAGGTTGGGAGCATACGTGAATACTGTTCGACGAATATAGAATCGTGGAAAGAATCTTCGGTCGAGATTTGCCTTGATTCTCTGAGGGCAGCGGCAAAAGAAAGCGCGTCTGTCTTGTCGGAAGGGGACTTGCCGCTCTCGACGGGGAAAAGCGAATTGTTTTTATGGCAGAGAAGATACCCAAACAAATTTGCTCCAAACTTTAACTCTTTAAACAGTGACGCGCCAAGAAAACCTTTTTCAATCCACCTGTCAGACAATTCTTCCCGACAAATCAAAAGGTTGTTTGACTCTTTAGTACTAAAAATCTGCCAGTCGTTACCCGAAAAGCTCAACGAATGTATAGTAACCTCTTCAGATACTCGGTAACCGCGTGGCAACCAAGGATCATTAGTCATCAGGTCATCCTCTGATGATGTTCGCGTTCACGATCATATCGTCTTCCGATGCACCACGGATCTGGATTCTGGAGAGTTGGACCACGATAGACCGCAGATTATTTATGTCGTCAGAATTTCTATACTGCATCCCGACTCTGACCAATTCTTCGTACTGCTTTCTGTCGATAAAAAGGTGGGGAGATTTGGCCATCCATGTAAAACGCTCTACAACAAACCAGTCCTGCCTCCATAGGATCTGGAAATTCTGGCTTTTTAGTTCATCGAGCTGATTTTCAAAATCCCTGTCATTTTTATCGATCGAGCGTTGGGCCGTCCTGACGAGGTTGTCGAAGTTTGTAGTCTCTGAAGGTCTTGCATGCTCTCGAATATGCTGGTCAAAAAATGATTTGACCGCATTAAGATCGATCTGCCTTACTGTTTTTATGTTTTCTTTTCGTACTTGAGATAGAAGTTTCCTTGCTTCATGTACATTTTCCATGGCTTTCTGGGTTATTTCCGGCTCTGATTGCTGTGGATCAAGGGAAGTAGCGGATTCTGTTTTTTGTTTGGCCTGATCTAGCTTAGGATCGTTTACCACTTCTGATATTTCGTTGATTCTTTTGAGAGTCTCTTTCCCTTCATCGATTACAAGATTCGAATCGACACTAAAATCCCGCTGGCCCTCCTGTCGCGAATAGAAATTTTTGTCTGAATTGAAAGTTCCGCCAATACAGGGAACCGATACTTCAATATGGATATTCCCCGAATCAAGGACCTCATATTCACACTCCAGATCCGACCCTGCAGGGATAACCCCATTTTCGAAATCGGAAGCAGAGATCTTCAAGACCCCAATCATTCTGTTATCTTTTATCGGATCTTCAATATCTCCTTCCCACAAAATAAAGTTCAGGGAACCTGAACTACCGGACTTAAGAGCCTCAGCAGCTTTGAAGGTTTTTTTGCCCTTTTTGGGAAGGGAATCTCCACTCCGGACAAAAAAATCAAGAACTTCTCTCCCGCCAAGTTTGTCCAAAACCTCAACGGCAATCGAGTGCGATGCC
>CAYWHL010000362.1:0-1598 GCA_964457995.1 uncultured Methanoregula sp.
TGTTTTCATTGATCACCAGGTACCGGAAAGCTATGTCCAAATACCATAATCTGTTTTCTATCAGGTTGCATTCTGGAGTTCTTTTAGTCTCTGTTCAGCTTTTCTACCATGCAAAGTTAAAATAACATAACACAAAGGGTTTAAATGGGGAGTTCCCATTAACATTATACTGAGTAGTGCACTCAATACGCCCAATTTCCTTTACTGGCGAACAGGAGTTTTTTCGCATTACTCACCACCTGCCTTGTTGAAAGGCAGTATGCAACCTAAAACACCGAGGTGTATGATGAATCAGAAATACCTGAGTACCATATCCGAGCTTGACAACCTTGTCGGGTTCACATCCAGGGAACGTGACGCAATGGAGACGGTAAGTGACACATTCCCGTTCCGCTCCAACGATTATTACCTGTCGCTGATTGACTGGAAAGACAGACACGATCCTCTTCGCAGGATTGTGATCCCTGATCCTTCTGAGCTCAACGGAAGTGGATGTCTCGACCCTTCGTGTGAAAAAGATTTTACTAAAAAACCAGGTCTGCAGCACAAATATAATCAAACCGGACTCCTGCTCCTTACCGATGTCTGCGGGGGGATCTGCCGGTTCTGTTTCCGGAAACGGTTGTTCATGGGTACCGAACCTGAGACCGTGAAGGATGTTTCTGATGGGATTGACTACATCCGTGAGCACAAAGAGATTACGAATGTCCTGTTGACCGGTGGAGATCCGTTGACTCTCGAAACCCGCCAGCTCGAAAAGGTTCTGCGGGAACTTAGGGAAATTGACCATGTCAACATTATTCGTATTGGCAGCAAGATGCTGGCATACAACCCGTACCGGATCCTCAATGACCCGGACCTCCGCTATGTTCTCTCGCGGTACAGTACACCGGAAAAACGCATCTACCTGATGGCACATTTCAACCACCCGCGGGAACTTACTGACGAGTCAATCCGGGCAGCACACGAGCTGCAGAAAGCCGGGGTACAGGTAGTCAGCCAGACGCCGATCTTAAACGGCATCAACAGTGAGCCGGAAATATTCACCGAGCTCTTCCGGAAACTTTCATTTGCAGGAATCTCGCCATATTACGTCTTCCAGTGCCGCCCCTCCCTGGGCAACCGCATCTTTCAGGTCCCCGTTGAACAGTCTTATGAGATTATCCAGAAATCCTGGCAGGCATGTTCCGGTCTTGCGAAACGGGCCCGGTTCGTGATGTCCCATGCTACGGGAAAAATTGAGATTGTCGGCAAAACTGCGCAGCATGTCTTCATGCGTTACCACCAGGCTGCTGATGTCGCCAATATCGGGAAATTCCTGGTGTTCCGTAGCAACCCGGTGGCACATTGGTTTGATGATTACCGGCATACACTCACGGATTTCGAGCCGAAAAAGACCTGGCTGTTCTAAAAGGGGATTAAAATATCGTGAATAAGAAATCCAATTCTTTTTAAAAACAGCGAAGAACTGCAGGGATGAGTGACAGCCCTCATCTGCATGGTGCGGGCTGAAAAGGTGACGTATTTGACATACACTAATATAAGCCCAAACCGGGCTTCTTTTTCCGTCCCGGGTTCCGGGTCAATACCGGAAAACC
>CAYWHL010000363.1:0-1594 GCA_964457995.1 uncultured Methanoregula sp.
AGATCGAACTTGAGATACAGGCAGAGGAACTCAGGAAGGCGCATCTCGCCCTCGCGGAGTCGCGGGACAAGTATCTTGACCTGTATGAGTTTGCCCCGCTCGGGTATCTCACACTTACTGACAAGGCACTGATCACCGAAGTGAACCTGACTGGTGCAACGCTCCTTGGGGTTGAGCGGAGCAAACTGGTCAATGCACGGTTCAGGAAATTCATTGCTCATGAAAATTCTGAACAGTGGGACCGGTATTTCATAAATGTGCTGAACCTTGGGGAAAAACAGTGCTGCACTCTCATGCTCAAGCGGGGGGAGAACTCAATATTCCCGGCCCGGTTAGAAGGAGTCCGGCTCGCAGGTAGTGGTAGTGCAATCACCGTCCGTGTCGTGATTATTGATATTACAGACATCCGGCAAGCGGAGGTAATGCTGCGGGAGAGCGAGGAGCGCTACCGGCGGATAACCGAGGGGCTGACCGATTACCTGTACACTGTACGCGTGCAGGACGGTACGGCTATCAGCACCACGCATAACGCAGCCTGTGCCGTGGTGACCGGTTACACGGCAGAAGAATTTGCCCGGGATCCCTATCTCTGGATACACATGGTCTTTGATGAGGACCGTAATCGTGTCTCCCGTCACTTCAACGGAGTCCTGAAAGGAAAAAGAGTCCCCCCGGTTGAACACCGGATTGTGCGAAAGGACGGGCAGATCCGCTGGGTGCTGGATACACCCGTTCTTCAGCTGGATGCTACCGGGATGCTGGTGTCATACGACGGGGTGATAAAAGATATCACCGAGCGAAAAGTGACAGAAGAGGTGCTGCGGCAGAGTGAGGAGAAATACAGGCAGCTTGTCGATCTTGCGCAGGAAGGGATATGGGCGATCAATGCCGGGGGGATGACTTCGTATGTCAACCCCCGTATGGCAGAGATGCTGGGGTACACCGTAGAGGAGATGCACGGGAGACACCTCTTTTCTTTCATGGATGATGCAGGAAAAACAATCGCTGCAGAGAACATGGAGCGTCGCCGGCAGGGAATTAAGGAAGACCATGAATTTGAGTTCATCACAAAAGAAGGAGACCGGATCTATACGGCTCTTGCAACTGCACCAATCACGGATGATGATGGAGTCTATAAGGGCGCCCTTGCCGTAGTCTCTGACATCACCGAAAGTAAGAGGGCAAAAGACGCTCTCCTGAGGGTGAACCAAAAGCTCAACGTGCTCTCCCAGCTGACACGAAAAGACTTAACCAACCAGATCTTTGTCCTGAACAGCTACCTTGAGCTGGCAAAAAATCAATTGGCCGGGCAGGATCGCGTTATCGAGACCGTACAAAAAGGTATCCGGGCGATCCAGTCAATCCACGAGACCATCGAATATTCAACAGATTACCAGGACATGGGCGCAAAGCCTCCGAAATGGCAGAACTTAAAGATGGCAATGTTGTTTGGTCTCTCCCATATCTCTATAGGAAAGATCCAGCATAGTCTTGAAACAGAAAACCTCGAAATCTTTGCCGATCCCCTGCTCGAAAAGGTCTGCCAGCGTCTCTTTGAGAACTCGGTGAAGCACGGGGAGCATGTCACCCGCAT
>CAYWHL010000364.1:0-1589 GCA_964457995.1 uncultured Methanoregula sp.
CGACCAGGAAGAAAAAAATACTGGAACTCGTCAATAGAACAGATCCCGACCGGGATACCTGGATAGCACGGAACAAGTACTTTTATCGGGAAGATATCCGCTACATGAAATTTTTAATACCAAAAGGCTTGCGCATCCTGGATCTTGGTTGCGGTACCGGAGATTTATTATCTGCTCTTGAACCCCAATTTGGTGTCGGGGTTGATTTTAGCCCCGTAATGACCGGGAAAGCCAAAAAAAAATATCCGGATTACCAGTTCATTCTTGGTGATGTTGAAAATCCAGAGATTATATCGCAATTGCCCGGACCTTTTGATATTATCATTATGTCTGACACCATCGGGCAACTCGACGATTGCCAAACCTGTCTTGAAAGACTCCACATTTTGTGTAATGATGACACACGAATTATCATCAGCTATTACAACTCTCTCTGGGAACCAGTTCTTGCTATTGCGGAAAAATGCCGGCTGAAATCCCCCCAGCCAGATCTCAACTGGCTGTCCTCCGATGATATATCAAATATCCTGCTCTTATCTGATTTTGAAACGGTCAAACATGACTGGCGTCAATTGATTCCGCGAAAGATTCTTGGGGTTGGTCATCTGGTGAACAGGTTTATCGCTCCGCTACCGTTAATTCGCAGGTTATGTATCCGGAACTATGTCGTCGCCCGTTCAATAAAAAATCCGGAAAAAAGAGATTATTCCACAACAATTCTCATTCCCTGCCGAAATGAAAAAGGGAATATTGAAAATGCAATTAAAAGAATCCCCCGGTTTTGTCCTGATATTGAAATTATCTTTGTTGAAGGACATAGCAAAGACGCAACACTTTCCGAAATTCACCGGGTAATAAATTGCTACAAAGACCTCGATATTAAGGTTCTTGTTCAACCCGGGATTGGAAAATCAGATGCCGTCAGGGCAGGTTTTGCAATAGCACGCGGGGAGATATTGATGATTCTGGATGCAGATCTCACAATGCCTCCTGAAGACCTTCCAAAATTTTACCATGCTATTACCAATAATCATGGAGAATTTATCAATGGATCCCGACTTGTCTACCCAATGGAAAAAGACTCGATGAGGCTTTTAAACCGGATCGCAAATAAAATGTTTTCCTGGGCATTTTCATATTTATTAAATCAGCACTATACCGACACCTTATGCGGCACCAAAGTCTTAAAAAAGAAGCATTACCAATCCATTGAATCGAACAGGAATTATTTCGGGGATTTCGATCCATTTGGAGATTATGACCTGATATTCGGGGCTTCCAAACAGAACCTGAAGGTTGCGGAAGTTCCAATACGGTATGCCAGCAGAAGTTATGGGGAAAGCCAGATTTCACGTCTCAGTCACGGCTGGTTACTTGTGAAGATGGTCATCTTTGCATACCGGAAATTAAAGGCATTCTGATCGTATTTGTAGGTTTTCATGCAGACGTCACATGCAGAGGAATGTTTGAAAAGGCACCGGGAAATGTGGCAGAATAAACCCGTACTGCGGGAGATTTATCATAACTATTACACGATGATAAAAAACGTCTGTGCTGAAGGCACTACTCTTGAGATTGGTGGTGGAAGC
>CAYWHL010000365.1:0-1589 GCA_964457995.1 uncultured Methanoregula sp.
TCGATCATCCACGGGATCGGACCCCAGAAGTAGGACAGGAATTTGAGCAGCGGGTTTTTCTTTTCTTCGGGGATATCATTGAAGCCGTACCGTCTCCGGAGCTCAATTACCTCGACCCTAGTCAGACCTGTCATGGATCCCTGAGCGGCTACTGGCGATTCTGTTGCCGTATCCGAGGGTGTCGTACCACCTGTCATTGATAATGTTCTCCCGTTCTATCCGGCCATAGTAATCCCTGATTCTGTATACGTTTTGCTTTGCAGAGTATTCAGATTCAACCATGTTATGCCTTTTTGGGTAACAGCTTACAGGCCTGTTGGAGATATAACCTGAAATAAACCGGTAATGAAGCGCTTTGGAGACCGGCTTTCCGTGCGGAGAGAAAATAAAACCTGCCAAAAGAAAGAGCTGTGTTACGATACATACCGTTGGAATTGCATAATATCTGCTTGACCAGATGGACAGGAACAGGGGGAATAAAATAGAGAAGCCAGACCGGCAGCATGATCAGTGTGACTACAATCACGTCATAGGGCCCCGATGCAAGGGTAATGAGTTTCTGTATCACCGGTGATTGGTTACTACGTTCAGCAGATGGCATGGATTATCCCGTTTATGGGGGGACATGCCGTTTTCCAGGATATAACACGTATTCCGGGAAGTATTGAGAAGCTTTATGTTCTCCCTTTTGGTATCTACAGTACGGTTGTGAAGATGCAACCCAGTACAGGATATCAGTTTCAGTCTTATATTGCTTTATCAGAAAGGGTTTAAATTTTAAGCCCTAATGAAAGGCAACTGGGTGCTGCAACCGCAGTATACTAACCCCCTGTATTTCATACATCTTGAGCAGCACCCACCTGTCTTATGTAATGGGCAGGACAACCCCGGATGAGGTGCACAAATGAACGTGAAGTATTTAAATTCAGTTGACGAGCTCGACAACTTAGTCGGCCTTACCCCCAAAGAACGAGAGGATATGGAGATTGTCACGCAGACATTTCCGTTCCGCGCAAATGAGTACTACCTGTCCCTGATCGACTGGAAAGACCGGCACGATCCGCTTCGCCGGATCGTGCTCCCTGATCCCCACGAACTAAAAGGCGGGGGATGCATGGATCCCTCCTGCGGGAAAGACTATACAAAACTTCCCGGCCTCCAGCACAAATATGCCCGGACCGGCCTGCTTCTCCTTTCGGATCTCTGCGGCGGCATCTGCCGGTTCTGTTTCCGGAAACTGGCGCACTGGTACGATGATTACCGGCACCATGCTGTCCATATCGGTGATCTCCTGCCCGTGAAGATGGCGAAGATGCACTGGCTGTTCTGAGGGGGAAGGTTATCATGACTGATAAATCCAGTATTCTGAAAACACCAAAGGAAAACGGGGTATCTGCCGGCACCCTGCATTCTGTAAAGGACCTTGGGGGGCAGGTAAAAAATACGGTAAGGGACATTGTATCTATCCTGAGGGGACACTATGAGGTGGGAGAAAAACCGGATGGTTCGTCGATCATCAGGAAGACCATTGATACTGAGAAGACTCCCGAGTTCTGGAAGGACTGGCGGTGGCAGCTCCGGCATGCAAT
>CAYWHL010000366.1:0-1561 GCA_964457995.1 uncultured Methanoregula sp.
GGGTTCAGGCCATCATTGGGATGACCTTTGTAGGGGCGGCGGTACCCGTACTTCATCTTGTTTAAGTTAGGAGCACCGCTCTCGTTTGGCATACCCAGCGCATCGCCAATCGCTGCACCCAGCAGGCACCCCTTGAATTTCTCGAGCATCAATCCTATATTGAAAAACCCGGACAGATAACCTTTTTTATATACTACCCATAGACTCCCGATTCCCCTGCGCGCTGAACCTTAACCACAAAGAGATCCCGCACTCTTTCTAATTGCACGCCGATAAAAAATCTCTCAGCGCAACATTGTCGATTATAACTTCGACAAATTATTTATAGAATGTTTAACATGATTAATAATGTAAAATAGGTGGGAACATGACAGAGGATTTTAACGTCAGACTCGTCGAGGATGTGAAATCATACACACCCGACCCACAGTATAGAAAAAATGCATGGATGGGAGACTACCAGAAAGCCTACAATGATTTTCTGGCTGACAAGGACGGGTTCTGGGCAAAAAAGGCCTCAGAGCTGGAATGGATCCGGCCCTGGACCGCAGTAAAGGAGTGGAACTACCCATATGCAAAGTGGTTCATCAACGCACAGCTCAACATCTCTGCAAACTGTCTTGACCGCCATGTGAAAACCCACCGGCGCAACAAAGCAGCACTCATCTGGCGGGGGGAGAAGGGTGCAGAACGCATCTTTACCTACCAGCAGCTGCTCAGTAAAGTGATGAGGTTTGCAAATGCACTCAAAAATATCGGTGTAAAAAAAGGCGATCGTGTCTGCATCTACATGCCGCTCGTACCTGAACAGGTGATCGCTATGCTTGCGTGCGCCCGTATCGGTGCAGTCCACAGTGTCGTGTTCGGGGGATTTGGTTCAGCAGCGCTCAAGATGCGGATCCAAGATGCTTCAGCAAAAGTTGTCATCACCGCAGATATCGGGATGCGACGCGGGAAAACGATCCAGCTGAAATCGATTGTTGACGATGCGATCATCGATATCTCTTCGGTAGAGCACGTCATTGTGCTACGGCGGCAGGAACCCCAGGTAAAACTGAGGCCCGAAAACGAACTGGATTTCAATGAGATCCTGGCAAGTGCACCTCAGGAATGCACGGCTGAAGTGATGGATGCTGAAGACCCGCTCTTCACGCTGTATACCAGCGGATCTACCGGAAAACCAAAAGGGATCGTGCACACCTGTGGAGGTTACATGGTCGGAACCTACTACACCAGCAAATACGTCTTCGACATGAAGGATGAGGATATCTTCTGGTGTACAGCAGATCCCGGGTGGATCACCGGCCACAGTTACATAGTATACGGCCCGCTTGCTGTCGGGGCGACCGTATTCATGTCCGAGCTCACACCGGATTATCCGGATGCCGGCAGTTACTGGAGCTTGATCGAGGAGCAGAAGATCACCATCTTCTACACAGCCCCGACAGCGATCCGGATGTTCATGAAGTTGGGCGATACATGGCCAAACAAGTATAATTTAAACTCCCTGCGGATCATCGGTTCGGTCGGAGAACCACTGAATCCGGAGGCATTCGAGTGG
>CAYWHL010000367.1:0-1560 GCA_964457995.1 uncultured Methanoregula sp.
TTGGGTTCATAACGTAACAGAAACTCCCGCGGAAGATCAAGCAAAAGGGAAACCAACGGCATTGCGGGAAGCCACGATATTGTGATCGCCCGGTTGGCTTTTTAACGTTTCAGACACATCTCCTTTCCTTTTTTACCTCCTTATTGAGAGGCAGAGTCTCATCCGCAGTCTCTGTCTTTCGATTTCTGAAAAAACGACTCAAGCTCTTCCCCCTTTCTGCCGATAATATTTTTAAACGGGCATTATAAGCCTTTTGCATCTCATTCTCTCAACCCATTCAAATCCCTTATCCAAGGCAGAGTCATCCTCCGGGCTCTGCCTTTTTTATTTGCCGATGGCCTTTCATGTTTTGATTTCACCTTGAACCGACAGTGGCGAAAAACGCAACCCTGAATCCCGCTTCAGCGGGAAACCTTTGAACCCCGTGAACGGTTACAAATTAGTCTTCCTGTTCTTCCAGGATAATTCGCGTCGCCATCTGGGCTGAAGACCCTACCACCTTGCTGCAATAATCCATCATGCCAAATTTCATGGCCTCTTTGAATTGCTTGGGATTCAGTAGGTTGAAGGTCCGTCCCATCAGTGATGTCTGAAGGTCAGCGCATCGGCAGCTACCGTACTTTTTCACGAAGGCATCATGCAGTTCTTTGACCAACAGATAGGATTTCATCGGCTTCATCATATCCGGTAGGTCCTGTCGTTTCCGACCGAACAGATATCCGATAGCCAAGGCCCCACCGACCAAGGCTCCGCATGATCCATCTCCGGTCAACCCTAACCCGTCAGCGAGTCCGCTGGCTGATCTGAAGACATCATCGTTTTCGATCCCTAATGTGTCGAAGATAGCCGCTAATGCGGTTTGGGAACAGCCTGTGCACGCCCTCTCATATCTTTCCCCCAGACTGTAGGCCTTCTGTTCGAGTTCTTCGATGCTTGAACTCATAATGATTCCCTTTCCGGATACTTATGATGTTTCAACTAAATCAAGAATTATCTTGTCAAGACGTTTCGCCGAGAGAGATTTTTCCGAATATTTTTTGCCTTCCCCCAATTCGATATTTTTTCTTTCATTAAACAATTTGATTATTTCCCGTTTGGTCCATCGCTTTTTTAAGGTAAGAGGAGAAATCACCATTTTGGGGACATATAGACTCCACCCCTCTCCCGTAAAATCAACCAGATCGTAACTTGTGTCCCGGTCGAGATGGAGTTTGCCCAGTTCAATACTCAATTCTTCAGGAGTTTTAGCTCCAATGAAAACCCCATCAATATTTGAAACCACAGGAAAAGTTGGCATCCGAAACAAATATCTTAATTCCATGAAATCTCCGGCTCTCCTTTACTCGGGACTCACCAGCGGCGATTATTAAGCGTTCCGGGACATCCGGCAGTGTACAATATGGGTGCGAAACGCTCCCAGGTGCCTCCCACGTGGCGGTTTATTCTTTCAGACACGCTTAGGGAGCAAAGTCATCCAATAATAGCTTGATACTTGTCACCGATCCTCGTCATTTTTTGGCAGCAGCGTTGCCACTTCGAAAGCCAATTGATCCCCCTTAT
>CAYWHL010000368.1:0-1551 GCA_964457995.1 uncultured Methanoregula sp.
CACTTGAAATATCAAATTCAACGGCAGTAGCTGCGGTGAGTACGGTTTCCGCTTCAATGACTGACGACATGATCACAGCCCCCGCCCGGAGACCGGGCCATCCTTGGCGATCTTTGCCATCCGGGCTGCCTTCCCGGGCTCGATACCCTGGCTGATGAATCCTTGTTCAAATGACTTCTCTAAATTCGGGTGATGAAAATCCCAGTCCGCCATCGCAGCCTGTACGCCTTTTGCAAAATCTGCCCGTTCTTTATCCGTTATAATCATTTTTTTATCTCCTTTTTTGTGAAATTTTTGTGAAATTTGTAAACATTTAATGGCAGGCGAGTTTTTGCACCTGCCATCTAGGAAGCAACTGTTCCGATGATAGCATGAGGGCTCCGCAGCCTGAGACTGCATGACCGCATCATTGCCCTTACAGATCATCGACAGAAGCGCCCCGGATGATCTTGATAATCTGGTTGCCCCATCGCAGGAGCTCCACGCCGGTGCGCTTCTCAATCGTCAATACATCAGCAGTTTTTCCGCTTTCTCGCTCCAGTTCTTCCAGGCGCCGGGATAGTCGATCCGTGCTTATCATGGGAGGACCTTCTTTGTGAGTATTTCACGGGCCCGGCTTTCGATCTCTTCATCGCTCATCTGTTGCGCTGCGATCCGGCCCTCGTTTCTTTGGCTATCGGTGAGCCCGCCGGCCTCTGCGATTATCCGGGTTATCATCGCTTCCATTTCCTCTTCCGGGAGCAGGTCTTCCGGGTGGTGATTCGTCCATATCCTGATCAACTTTTTTATTTCTACCCGCTTCTCGCTTTCTGGTTTTTGCATCCACGCATATGCCAAGGTGTTTTTTTCCCAGTCCGCTAATACGGGAGGTTCGAGTTTATCAATTCTTTTTTTGAGTGTTTCCGTCGTGTTCATGTTCGTAACCTCTGTTCTTTTTGTCTTTCCAGTTCCGTTATCCGTTTTTCAAGTTCTGTGATTTCGCGATCCTTTAGGACCGATGCGTACACCTGGAGTATCTGGGTGAGTGCCCGGACAAATGCAAGCTTCGCGCTATCGCTGCTCTGTTCCTTAAATCGCACTGCTCCAGATACCCGGCGATGTAGTTGTCTTATCGTCGTGCTGCTCAATCGCAAAACCTCATCCCTGGTAAGTGGTGCGTCTTTTTCCCCGGAGCGGGTGCCCGGATCATTGTTTATTTCGCTATTTTCCTTCGTTTTCATTCGTTATTACCTCCAAAACTGTACCTTATCTGACACAATTCGAAACCAGAAATCATGGAATTTTGAAAGATTGTTGTATGGTTAAAAACCCTTTTTTGACTTTTATGAATTGGGCTCCGATTGCGAATCGTAACCATGAGTAACCATGAATTGTCAATTCCTATACCTTCCCAATTTCGTTTTCCATGAGATAGTACCGGAAATAACCTTTTAAGGTTACTCATGGTTACGATTTCAAAAAGGGGCATAATTTAGTAGCCCCCTCTTTTCAACTTGAGACCAATGTAGATCTTCCTTTTTGTGGCCGCATCACGCTCTTTTTTGAACCCGT
>CAYWHL010000369.1:0-1543 GCA_964457995.1 uncultured Methanoregula sp.
AAAAGAAGAAGATGTTTTATATGGAATTTTTAGAAGAAAACCAGCCGGAAGAAAAGCGCTCTTCCAACCGGCGCATTCTCCCGACTATCATTCCGCCGCTGACAGAATGAGCATTACAGGAGAATCGTTATAGTTGAGCTTGTATCGTGCGATATTTTTCAAAGCTATTCTGTCTCTCCAACTTAGAGAGGGAGATCCATTAGGATGGGAGTGCCAATCCCCGAGATAATATTCCAGCCCATTACTGTCATCATATGCTTTACCAACTATGTCCTCATCCCAACCATAATCCGGCTTGTAGCTATATTTTCCATGAAACGCATTTGGTCCGGGAGGCAACAACTTCGTAATCACGACATCCTGTCCATCATCAGAGCAGTACCCGATCAGGGTTCCGCCTGCCTCATATGGGCAGTGCTCCAGTGCCAGAGCACCCATTTTCTGATATTCCATGGCAGAAATCCAGACACTCATTTATGACCACATAAAGGACAATTTGAATGCTTTGGCAGCGGGCCTGACTGCCAGCTGGGGAAAATAGCCTTACCATTTTCGCGCACAGTCAAAATTCCGTAATCACTGTCCATGTCGGGATAACCCTCTTCCTGATTACACAAAGTCGATACTGCAATACGAACACCGGAAAGAGAAACCGTCTGGACATCAAACGAAGACGCCTTGAAAGTAATATCTTCAAGGTAGAAATGACGGCCGATTTTTGATCATAAATGGTCTGCAAATAGGGATGATACAATGATCGTTGCTCATCAATAGCTTCAATCCGGTGTCTGTAAAGGTTGTCCAAAAATCGTTTCAGGATAAACCAGCACCGCGACTGCTCCTGCGCAATCCGCACTTTTTCGGCATCAATCGTCGGGTGGTAAAAGTGAACAACCTTATTGCGATGGCGGGCAAGCTTACCAAACGCCTTTTTTTCCGCATTCGATATCTTGTCTTTCAGGTGCTGGCAACACTGACCTACGCCAATAGTTCGCAATTTTCCCGCTTTGAATTCTGCGAATGTTGGCGGAAAGTCCCTCTTATCATCTGTCTGTAAAATCAGCTCCCACCCATCCTGCATTACCCGGGCCTTTAAAAACTGTTCCACTGCCGTGCAAAAATGAATAACGGAATACTTCAGGTCATCCTTTGCAAATTCAGAAATCGCCCGTTCCAGAAAATCAAACGCGTTTTCAACCAAAAGCTTTCGCATTTTGATCAGCTCTTCTTCGTGTTGATTCTGGTTTTTACTCATCTCAAATCCTTCAATTTACAACTGCGAATGAACGCCAATGGTCGCGAATCATTGTCCTGCCTAATTATGCACCCTATTGTTTAAGCCCAGTACATCTCTATAGAGGCTCCTTAAATGCTCATCCGACATATCCAAGATCGGCTCATACATGAACGAATTCAAATGAATATTCTCTGGTGTCATGAGGATCACACGCTGAATGATTTCGATCGCACCAACATCGGAACTGAATCGCTCTTTCATTTTTGCCAATAGCGAGGGTGTCTGATTTGCGTCGATACTAGCAAC
>CAYWHL010000370.1:0-1540 GCA_964457995.1 uncultured Methanoregula sp.
GGGTACTCCGATTATTGGTTTGTCAACCAGCCCGGCAACGATTGCAGGAAGAGTCCCTTCGCGCCCGGCACAGACGATGAACACATGCGCATCCATCAGTGGCTTCAATGCCGGGAAGAGCCGGTGGATACCTGCGGCGCCGACATCATATGCTGTGCGGACCGTGCAGCCCATCTCTTCTGCTATGATCTTGGCTTCCTCGGCAACCCGGATGTCGGAGGTTCCGGCAGTGATAATAGCAACAATACCACCTGTTGAGCGGGGCAATTGTCCGTTTGAGAGGACCAGTACGCGACCGCTCTCACGGTATTCCGTAGAAATGTTCCTGCTTTTTGCATATTCCTGAATGTGTGCAACCTGTTCCGGGCTCACGCGCGTGCACACACAGCGCCCGGATGCTTCTGCATGCCGCACGGCAATCTCCGAAAGATGCAAAGGATCCTTTCCCTCGGCCAGTACCACTTCCGGCATACCACACCGCACACTCCTTCCCAGATCGAGACAGGCAAACTCCCCCACGTGTTCGAGACGAAGACCTTCAATCACCCGAGCTGCCTCATCAAGGGAGAACTCACCGTTCTTGTAACGTGAGAGTATTTCCTGCACAGACTGATTGGGTGGCATGGTTTTGACAATACAGATATGGAACGGCGTATAATAAGTTAGTTCATAGCCATGTCCTATCTCATCTATGTCGCAATGTTTGGTGCTGGCGCTGTCCTCTTTCTCTGGCTGCGGGATGCACGAATCTATTTCAGGACGGGTCTGCCAGGTTATCGAAAAGCGGCGTACCATGGTGTGGGCTATGGGGCTCTTGCATCCCTTGGAGGGGCTTTTACCCTTACAATGCCAGATTTTGAATTACTTGGTCTTGGCCTGATCCTACTTGCCATGTACCTGCAGGGAAAAATTGAGCGGGAGAAAGTCTGGAAAAATGAAGATACCTTTACCCGGTTCATTGGCAGTGTACCAAGACCTAAGGCGATGAAGAAATAACAAATACAGATCAACAAAGGATAAGGATTTTTTACCATGCTCCAGAAACCGAGAGGAACGCGGGATTTTTTACCGGATGAGATGGAGGCGCGGCGCCATGTCGAAAGGAAGCTGCGCGATGTTGCGCGCTGCTATGGATACCGGGAAGTCTGCACTCCAGAGTTTGAAGATCTCGAACTTTTTACCATGAGGTCCGGGGAAGGGATCATCGAAGAGATGTATGTCTTTGAGGATAAGGGGGGAAGGAAACTTGCCCTTCGTCCGGAGATCACTGCTGCTGTGATCCGGATGTACATCAATGAGGCAAAGGTTGCCCCAAAACCACTGCGCTGGTGCTATTTTGCCGACTGTTTCCGGTACGAGCGCCCCCAGAAAGGAAGATACCGACAGTTCTGGCAGTTCGGAGTCGAGCTTATTGGAGCGGATACGGCAGCAGCCGATGCTGAAACGATTATGCTTGCCTCCGATATGCTCAATGCAACCGGCGTTACGTATGATCTGAAAGTTGGCCATCTTTCGTTTATGAAAAATCTCGTCAAGGATC
>CAYWHL010000371.1:0-1539 GCA_964457995.1 uncultured Methanoregula sp.
TTTAGTGCAGACTCATCCTTCCCGCGGCACGGTTCGTTTGTGGCCGTGCGACATAACGCTGTCCGCAATGGAGACTTTAAAGGTTTCACTGCACATTTCGTTTCTGAATACCCGTCCCAGTCCCCGTTTACCGGAAACCCGGCCGTTGCGAGAGGGAGATCCCATGTAGCGTCCACCAGCACCCAGCTGCATCCAATCTGGACACGGCAGGCGAGATGGTATGCAACCGGAAGCGTTGCGGCAAGTTTCCGTAGCAGCGGTGGATATTTAAGATCCGGATCGTTCCAGAGGAACGGAAACGTTGCATATACTACATTGAGGTTCAGTTTCCGGAACATATCTGCGAGCAGGTAGTGCTTAGCGCCACAGGATCCTTTCCCTGCCACGAGTATCTGTTCCTGCGGGTTTTTTGAATTGTTCACAGGAACGACAAGCGAGTAAGGGATGTCGCGGACATGTGAGAAGATCGAGCACATACTCTTTTGTGTATCAAGACCATGCGTCCATTCATGAAATGCCGACATGACCCTGGGGGAAAGTGGCTGGGCATAGTTCACAATACTATTCCTCTCAACTGCCCTGCACATCAAGCTTTACAAAAAAAGTCAGCAAGACTGTGGAAAAGATTGGCTTTTGGTATCCACGAAATAAAAAAACGTGGCGGATTTTAAAGTGATAGCGATAAACTCCCCCGAAGGGAAAAAAGTGTGCAGTTCCGCCATCCGGATTACTCCGGACAGCAGGTGACCGCGTGCAAAAAATATGGATGAAGATTATGCGTTCTTCATCTTGGCTTTTGCTACAAAGCCGTCTTTACCAATGTAATACATGTGGCCTTTTTCTTTTGCGATCTTTTCAGTGCCGACTTTCTTCTTCTTGCCGGTCTTGTTGTGCTTCATCGGGGCTGCCCAGACGTACCCATCCTTACCGATGAAGTACAGGTAACCCTTTTCACGATTAATTTTTTCCTTTCCAATTTTGGTTCCCATTTAAACACCTCAAAACCACAATTGGGTTTTGATAATGAAAGGTGCCGCCTGATAATATAAAAGGTTTCCGTCGGAGCCCGTCGAAGTCTGGATTTTTGCCACATATTTGCGCGTATTTTTGGCTTTGAGGCGCACTATTTACTCCGTTTAAATAACCCCTTAAAACCGGTGGTTTTGACAAATTCAAGGCTAAATCGGGCAGATTCTAGTTCTTCGGGGTAACAAATACCAAGTACAGAAGCGCAGTCCGAGGAGGATACCGGGGGTACCTGACGGCAGGGTGCCGCAGGATTACTTAAGATTCATGCCGGGTGTATTCCGGGTGATTGTTGGGGGGACCGTGAGCGGCATTTAAAAAAAACCATCCGCGTGTTGTGTGCATCTTATGAATTCGCTGGACATCTCACACGTTTTCTGATTCCGCTCATTGTCCCTGCCGAACATTTCAGCCCGGATTATTTCTTTGCTCCCCCACACATCAACCACGAACACCAGCTACCCAATGTTTGCATAGGGTGTAATGATGAACGGAACCGTACGAGTCAGGGGA
>CAYWHL010000372.1:0-1539 GCA_964457995.1 uncultured Methanoregula sp.
GCACGCTGACTTTTAACCTTCTCTTCCGGGGCCTCAGTGTTCGACCATCTTGTGTATGCGTTATAGAGATCAGATGCTCCGCAGGTTGCCAGCGATTCAATCAGGCATTCATCATTCAGGAAATCCGCTAGACTGTCCTGCTCTTCCCGGTATTCCTTTGTTGCCCCCTTCACTTCATCGGGTTCTGCCAGGCCGATTCTCTGGTACTCTTTAAGACCGTCAATCATCCACTGCATCACCCCTTCGGACTCTTCCATGAGTTTCTCATGCAGCCGGACATCGCGTTTCTCTTCTGGAATAACGACAGAGAAGGGTATCAGCTTCACGCGGGTCCATATCGAATCGGTACTGTCTGTAATTCGTGGTTGGGAATTGAAAGCCCACCATATTTTACAGGTGGGTTTAAACTCAAAATATTCCTGGAACAGGAACCGCGCCCGGATCTTATCTTCACCCCCGGTTAACTGCTTGATAATACTCTCATCAAGGCGTTTCCCTTTACCGGCTTCCGTTGCCATTACCAATCGGGCACCTTTGAGAGCTGCGAGATCATTGCGGACCATCTCACCGCGGCTTACGCAAAATGTACTCGATTCGACAGGTAGTCCATAATCACCGAGCACTGCCAGCAGCATATTTAAAAACGTGCTTTTACCATTCATTCCCCCTCCGTGGGAAAGAAAAAGTGCACGTTCACCGGTGCGGCCAGTGAGTGAATACCCTGCGGCCCGCTGCAGGTACTTGATAAGATTTTGATTATTTTTCATAATCTCCTGCAGGAAAGTCTCCCATTTTGGACATTTTGCATCAGGATTGTAATTACAGCCGGTGACCTTTGATATAAGATCATTCCGGTCATGCTCCCTAAAATCGAAGGTAACCAGGTTGAGAGTGCCATTCGGGAAATTCAATACATCGGGGTTCTTGTCAAAATCATCCGGTACAACAGGTATTGCACCTTTCACGAGGCCCAACATACCAGCTATACGGCTATGTGCCTGCGAAACTCCAGCCCATTTATATGCAGCGTTCTGTTCAGTGCCAAATTCCAGGAGTGGGGCCTCATCTGCAAGACGAAGTACGCAGTCTTTCCCAAATTCCACCACTACGCCTTTATCGTCACGGGCCCATCGCTGGCCATTAAAGACAAACCATGATTTAAACGGGTGACAATACCGGATATCCCGACCATACCGGACTGCGAACCGCTGTGAGTTTCCCAAGTCAGTACGCGGGAGCTCCCGACAACTAAGATTTAACCGGGTTTGCCTCCCCTCTTCAGGTTCAGAGAATACCATGCGGCGCGATACAAGATCCCTTTGCCAGATTAATGGGAATGGTGAGATACCCGGCAAGGTAGCCGGTCGTGTTGCTTCATGCTCTTTTTGAACCGCATCAACAGCCTTCAGGAAATCTTCAGGAGTTTTAGCGTCCGCGAGCTTTGCACCCAATCTAATCATTGCAGCACCCCGGATTCTAAAAGTTCCTGGACAGATCTGTTATCTCCGTTAATCCGGTACAACCTGCGGATAGCTTGCC
>CAYWHL010000373.1:0-1529 GCA_964457995.1 uncultured Methanoregula sp.
CTATGACGAACTGGCCGCTGCCGGGGAAGAACTCAAAAGCCAGTTCGATGCACTCGCAGACAGCGAACGGATGATCCGGTTAAGTGAAGAGCGGTTGATCATAGCAGAGGAGATAGGTCATACCGGCTGTTGGGAGTATAACTATAACTTAGTAAATAATAACAGCTGGGCCTCTGCAGAGTTGCTTCGCATATTCGGTTTTCCCCCGGTAGCAGGTAATTTCCCAATTGAAAAGTTCGAAGCCTGCATTCCGGAACGTGAACGAGTTCACCAGGCAATGATTGACCTGATCCAGACAGAGAAGGACTACAATCTTGAGTTTGCTATCAACCCGGCAGACGGATCTGCTCCAAAGATGATACATTCAATCGCCCGCCTCGAAAAAGATTCACTGGGAAATCCTATCAGGATCCTTGGGGTTTCTAAAGATATCACCAAACGCAAACAAGCGGAGGATGCGCTGCGGGAGGGTGAAGAGCGCTACCGTTACCTGTTCGATTCTGCTCCCGATGGCATTAAAGTAGTAGATGAAACCGGAGTCATTGTCGATTGTAGTCAACGTACGTTAGATGTCACCGGTTATACAAAAGAGGAACTGCTGGGTAAGCACATCACTCACGATATCTTACCCTCTTCAAAAAGCATTTTTTCTGCAAAGTTTCCCCTGTTGCAGCAGAATAAACCCGTTGAAGGGGAACTCCAGATTGTAAGGAAAAACGGGAACATTGTCTGGATTTGGCGCAAGGGATTTCCATTGCCCGACCGTGCGGGCAAATTTGCCGGAGCGCTCCTGTATGATCGCGACATCACCGATCGCAAACTCACCGAAGACACACTCCTTAAGGTGAACCAGAAACTCAATGTCCTCTCCCAACTGACACGACAGGACTTAACCACCCAGATCTTTATCCTGAACAGCTACCTTGAGATGGCAAAAACACATGCAACCGGACAGGATGGGATTATTAAGAATATTGAGAGCGGTGAACGAGCGATCAAGTTTATCAAAGAGATAACGGAGTTTACCAAAGATTACCAGAACATGGGAGAAAAACCGCCGAAATATCAGAATGTCAAACTCTCGTTCCTGTTCGGACTTTCCCATATTTCCATTGACGAAATCCGGCACAGCCTTGAGACAGAAAATCTTGAAATCTTTGCCGATCCGTTGCTCGAAAAGGCATTTCAGGGCATGCTTGAAAACTCAGTAAAGCACGGGGGCCATGTCAGCCTTATCCGGGTCTCGCACACGATATCTCCGGAAGGGGTCACTATTGTCTATGAAGACGATGGCATTGGCATCTCTGAAGAGAAGAAGGAGCGGATCTTTTTACGCGGTGAGGGGGCACGTGCATCAGTACGAGGTCTTTTCTTTGTCCGGGAAATCCTCTCCATCACCGGCATCACCCTCCGGGAAACCGGCGAGCCAGGTAAAGGAGCCCGGTTTGAGATGACCGTCCCAAAAGGGGCGTGGCGTATCGCCGGGAAGGCAGACTAATGGAAGCAGCAATCCGGATCCTCTACGTTGA
>CAYWHL010000374.1:0-1528 GCA_964457995.1 uncultured Methanoregula sp.
ACATATCGAGCGGCTGTCTGATCATCCGCGTGCGACGGGGAATATCAAGAAACTCCATACCCGCAATCCCCGTTGGCGTATGCACATATCGATGAAATATACCCTGTTTTACTACGTCGATTCCGACACGGTATGGATTGACAAAATCATGACCATTGAACAGGCTCACAAGAAGTACGGGAAGATCTAAGGCGTGAGATATTTTTTTTAATCCGATTTTGCGGGAAGTGCATGATACAAGTTGCTGACCTGGCGCTGCAATTCACGGATTGTGAGAACATTGTCCCCCCTTTACATGTGCCAGTCCTGCATTAGGGATGCCATCCTGATATAGCCCAGTTGCCCTGATGAGAACCACAACGGGCTGCGAAAGTAACGAAACGCTCTCAAGTGGCGAGTCCGAGCCCCGCGTGCATCGTGCGAACGAGTTACCGAACGTTAAGCATGAGTACGATCAATAGCGACGAACACGATGCGGAGCATGGTGTGAGGATGGGGCCGGAGCAGCAAGCCCTGTAGCGAGCCTGCGAGCAAAAGGGGTGCGTCATCGTCTGCTCAATCAACCGCGAGAAATAGCGAGGTGATGTGAAGCGAACGGAAGCGAGGATGAGTGAACATGACCGGGCGTCTGTACTTACCGGACAAGCAGCAGGAGATAGCCGGAATTCACTGTTTCCGTGAGGTTTTTTTGCCCTTACGCACTACAACGGTGTCATGTGGTGCATTGTAAAACATGCTTGAAGCCGGCCCTTCTCTCAGGACCTTCTGGTTATATGCCTCGATATACTTATGAATTGCCTTTGAATCGGTGACATCGATACCGTCAGAGCGGGCTGCCATCACAAACCTTTTTGCCATTCCCCAGCAGTTAGGATTGGATGACTGCTCCATAACGCGCTCATGCAGGTTTTTAACCTCGCGAGCCATAGCGGCAGCATTTTTCTGAAGATGTTGTTCTTCAAGGTATGCAAAGAACGCTGACAGCACCGGGACAACGCACTGGAAAAAATCAATGCCTTCGGATATCTTCTCCGGAAAGAAACGAACACAGCATTCTTTCATCCCCTCCACATCCCATTCCTGCGGGGTAAGCTCAAGATAATTGAACATCATATCGGTAAAGAACCCGGCAATGCTTTCAGACTGCAATCGCTCGTCTTCGCTCAAATTCCTGAAATGGGAACTGACAAAAAAGCCTTCACCTCACTCGAAAATAACCAGATCGAGACACTCATTGAGTGCGGTTTCCGGGGATTGTTTTGATGGATTTGCTCGCCCTTTTCGTTGTTTCATTATTAGCTCTCCAATGGCTTATCCTGTTGCGATCTGATGCGCCACCAGAACAGATATCCTCATTTTTCCTTCACCAGCCGGGTCTGGATGTCCGATGCAGGGGATACAGGAGCAATCTTTGTCAGCAGGGCCTCGTGAGCCTGCTTCCATGCCATTCGTGCCTGCCGGTTTTTTGGCTCCTGTTTGATTACCGCATCAAACACACGGATTGCCGGATTATACTTACCGAGCTTCA
>CAYWHL010000375.1:0-1524 GCA_964457995.1 uncultured Methanoregula sp.
TGTGCCCTGCAGGTGTGCCCCGACATTTTTTACCTGCTTCATCGATTGCATCATGTTGCGGATGTCGTTCAGGGCATCAAAGACCCGGAATATCTCCACGCCATTTTTATGGGCTGCTGTAACAAATTTATCGACAACATCATCCGGGTAATGGCGGTACCCGACAAGATTCTGCCCCCGGAGAAGCATCTGGATGGGTGTCTGTTTCAGTTCAGCCTTGAGGGATTGGAGACGGTCCCAGGGATCGTCATTTAAGAACCGTATGCAGGTATCGAAGGTGGCTCCTCCCCATGCTTCGACAGAAAAAAATCCACACTTGTCAAGTCCCTGTGCAAGAGGGATCATATCCTCGGTCCGGAGTCGTGTTGCCATGAGCGACTGGTGAGCATCCCGGAGTGTTGTATCCGTGATGCAAACTTTTTGAAGAGGTGTCGTGTACACAGGTCAGCCTCAGCGGGACATACAGATCATTATCCACCTTTCAGAAATTCAATGGTGGAGATAGCACGGGAATCATCGGGGGTCTGCATTCCCTTTGAAGCCCGTCGGCGATACGTGACTGAACGAGCGGTTATGAGCGAAAAAATGGATTTTGGGAAAAAAGGAACAGGTGCCGTAGTGATACCAGTGCTTACCATAGTTGTACCCGGTCCAGTTCCCCTCCGATAAAGGATCGGAGGGCACCATCTTCATCATTATCCGCGTGCCGATCCCTCAGCTCCTGAATCGCGCTGTAACTTCTGATGGCTGCCAGCGCTGCGGCAGCACGCTGCCTGGTTTCGGGCAGTTCTTCCTTATCCCTGAGGCGGTCGATGAGAACATCAACTGCCCGACCGCTTCTCAGTTTTTGCAGCCCCTCGATCGCACCACGCCGGATCTCCGGGCTCTGATCATGGCAGCAGTCAATCAGCGACCGTACCGCACGAGGATCTCCACTGTTTCCAAGGGCCATCACTGCCCAGATCCGCTCTTGTGGACTCCTGCCAACCATTGTTTTTTCGATGATACGGTAGATCCTTTCCGTTTTGGGCAGGGAACTGAACCATTCATCGACCATATTATCCGCAATCATACCCATGATACACCTGAAATGATAGTCAGAACACAATGCCTGTTCTGTCGTTTTCCGACAGAAGATTTTCAGATTTTTATCTGATGAAAAACAGCTTCCGCTTAGTCAGTGCGGTATGTACTCGTCCGGATCTGATGTCATCGGAATTCACGCGATGATACATTGAATAGTGATTCTTTCAGCGATTATAAATAATTAATCATGATAGATTAGGTCATTATCGGGCTGGCCCTGAATGTGGCTAAGGTCCGGGCAGGAATTCTACGGTAGTTCGGGACGATTATACAGTGAACAGGGCACTCCTTTATCCTGCCAATCTTTCTTCCCGGGTTTATTCGAATCTTCCTGACATTGTATGACACTTTTTTGGTTTATGAAAGCATGAGACTGGTATTTTTGTTTTCATTGATCACCAGGTACCGGAAAGCTATGTCCAAATACCATAATCTGTT
>CAYWHL010000376.1:0-1522 GCA_964457995.1 uncultured Methanoregula sp.
GATGTTCTCAATTTTTAGGGATTCGTACTTTTTGTTAACCATCTTCTAATCAATGAATCTCTTTATATCATAATACTAATGGACAACCTTTATGATATGTTCATTTGGAGCGGTTCAAAATGATCAAATTTGCTTCTTTTAAAAAGGAAAACCGTTCTCAGGCAGCAGCTCAATCCATCATGAAAAAAGTAGTGTGATGATGATCTCTATGCATCAAACGAGTTTTCATAGTCAATTTCATTTTTTTGCTTTTACGGGTGATAGCTCTCGATAGTCCGCTCTAATGGAGGAGGGGGTGGCAATCGTTATTCATCCACCGTCCCCATAAACCGGTAAGCCCCTTTTGGCACTACCATCTCAAACCGTGCTCCCTTGCCCGGTTCACCGGTCTCGCGGATCGTAATGCCGGTGATAGAGAGAATCTCCCGCGAAAGCGCCAGACCAAGCCCGGTGTTCTTCCCGAAACCCCGGTCAAAGATCCGCTCCTTCTCTTCAGAAACGACACCGTCCCCATCATCTTCGCATACCAGAACATGATCGCCATCGCGTTCATCAACAGAGAACCGGATGGTTGTGATCTTCCCGCCATAGCGCACCGCATTATCCATCAGGTTGTAACAGACCTTTGCGATTAGAGGATCGGCAAACACTTCTGTTTCGGCAGGAAGATCGTTCTTCACCATGACCTTTCCGAGCGGAGCTTCTTTTGTTGCGGTATCTACAATTGTGCGGGTGTCCTGCCATGTGGGATCTGAGATTCCGATATCCTCATATTCACTGGTAAACCGGATCATGGAAGAGATGCGATTTGCAGCTGTTATGATCTTTTTGTAATAATCATTGATCACAGGGTCGGGCTGCTGATTTTCCATTAATGTAAGATACCCGAGGATCACCGTGAGCTGGTTGTTGATGTCGTGCCTGGTGATGCTTGATAAGAGCATGAGTTTTTTATTTGCCTGCTGGAATGCAGTTGAGATCTTTGCGAGTTCTGCAGCACGTGCAGTAAGCTCGTCTTCGAGGGCCTTTCTACGGGTGATATCAATGAGGAGCAGGAGGGTGGCGGGGTTTTTGTCGTACAGAACCGGTGTGCCTTTGACAAACACCAGTTTCCGGCTTTTGTCATGTGCCAGAAGTTCGACTTCATAGATTGGAATTTCGCCACATTCATTACGTTCTGCCATTTTGGCAGCCACATTCTCACGGGATTCTTCTGCTACATACGACAGTACGGGTGTGCCTGTCACCGTATCTGGATCATACCCCAGCGCTTTTGCCGCGGACGGGTTTATATAGAGAATCTTCCCGTCCTGACCATACACAAGAATATAATCCGGCAGGTGTTCGACACGGTTCCGGTTGAATGGCTCACGCCCGAATTGAGGGGAATATACCCGTTTTTTCCTGGTGATATCATGGACTGTCCCTATAAATCCTTTCAAAGAACCATCCGGATTTTTCTGGGGTACGATAGTGATGAGTCCAAAAAGCACAGTGCCATCTTTTTTCTTAAACTGCAAGG
>CAYWHL010000377.1:0-1505 GCA_964457995.1 uncultured Methanoregula sp.
GAGAAGACGCTGCTGTCCCGGCAGGTTGAGGCGGCGGATGGAGGGATCGATACGCTGGTATACGAGTTGTGTGGGCTGACGGGGGAGGAGATTGCGATTGTTGAGGGAACCGGAAAATAACCACGTTTGGGTCCAGAATGAATATGAAAAAATTATTCCGGCTTCTTTAAGCCCGCACCAATGGTAATACCGGCTTTCTTTATGAGGTAATAACTCGCAGCCAGACCTATGATAATAACACCGATTCCCATCAATTCAAAACCGTACTCAAAAGTGATAACATGTGGGGGTTCTAACAGTATCACTTTCCTTGCCACTGCAATAATGGCAAGCAGAACAACAATCTCCACGTGGATGGTGTTTTCAATGAAGTATGCCTTGATGGTGTCCAGGAGTTCAACACCGATAAGCACCAGCAAAAAAACACCCATCACTGAGGTGAAACTTGTTGTATCCAGTTTCATCGGCGTTTTCATAATCAGATCGTCATATAATACTAAACCAAGATCTACAAGGGTGATAACCAGCACCACCATCAGCAGGATCATGAGCACCGCATAGATCAGTTTTTCGAATTTATTGACAATTTCTATCATTGATAATCACTATTCCACAGGAATAAGATCCGGGTTCTCCGGATTATATAACTTCACTACATCGCCAATCACGATCACAGCCGGAGGTTTCACACCCGCTTTTTTGGCAGCACCTGCTATGGTAGCAAGTGATCCGGTGGTTACGCGTCGGTCTTTTCGAAGGCCGCGTTCGATGATTGCAACAGGAGTTTCCTTATTTTTGCCATTTTTTATGAGCACTTTTGCAATCTTTTCAAGATTTGCAACCCCCATAAGGATCACAATCGTGCCCCGGCTCTGCGCAAGGAGTTTCCAGTCAAGAGACGGTTCGGGCTTAGTGGGATCTTCGTTGCCTGTCAGGATTGTGACCTGCGAAGCGTACTTCCGGTGGGTTAACGGAATTCCTACAGATGCTGGAACGGCAAGTGCACTGGAGATACCCGGGACCATCTCAACATCAATACCGGCATTTCGGACAGTTTCTAGTTCCTCGCCGCCCCGGCCAAACAGGAATGGATCTCCGCCTTTTAACCGGACAACCGTCTTTCCTTCTTTTGCCCGGTCAACAACAAGGGCTTCGATCTCATCTTGTTCCAACGTGTGCTTTTTGCCATACTTTCCGCAATCGATCTTCTCGGCACGGGCGGGCAGGGATGCCAGAATCTCTTCACCCGGGAGCTGGTCAAGGAGCACCACATCCGCAGCATCAATCACATCACGGGCCCGCTGCGTAAGCAGTCCCTCACTACCGGGGCCTGAACCCACCAGATACACTTTACCTATCATTGCTGATCCCCAGTTGTTTAAACGCTTCATCAATCAAATCCTGTGCCTGAACTTTGAGCAGCCGGCCCTGTTCCCGTGCCTGTTCGATCGTTTCTATGTTCTTCTCTATTCGTTCAGTCCGACAGCCATCAAGTGACAGCACTT